>CAZKFN010000002.1:51228-87969 GCA_964552035.1 uncultured Flavobacteriales bacterium | reverse complement strand
CAGCAAATTGCTTATCATACCAATATTCCAAACCTGCAGAAAGCATAATTTCTCTAAGTTCTTCTCTTAGAATACTTCCCTTTTCAACGATTGGATTTCCATTTTCATCAAAACCTATAATATCGCCTGGAGCATCGTAAAATGATTGTAAGATACCTGAAGTAACACTTCGATTTGGATTTTTCCCAGAAGCAATTACAGGTCTATCATTTTCATATACTATATTTCCCGAGCTATCTCCCAAATAAATTGGAGGTGTTGGCACTAATAGCTTGTTGGCTTCACCAATAAAAGTCAAACTGTTATAATCGTCCAATTCAAGCTTTAAAGAGGCACCTAATCCCAAATTCATCGGTAAAAAGTCTTTTTGGTCAGTCTCAGTATAAGCCATTCTAGCGCCTATATTTGAGATGTTAATCCCAGCTGCTACAGTAGCATCATAATCCTTTAATCTAATATCAGAATTTTGGTAATAAGCAGAAACATCTGCAGCAACCGAACGTGCAGGTTTCGTATCTTGACCTTGAACAGTAATACCTTGAGTTAAGTTAGAATTAACATAGCGCAAAGCCATTCCAAAAGAAAACTCATCCGTTAATTGCATCCCATAAGCCACGTCTAAAGCCCATTCATTAGGAGTAAAATTCCCTATAGATTGCCCATTAATATCCGTAAAATTAATTTCACCTAAAGAAAAATAACGTAAAGATGCTCCAAGAGTAGAAATGTCATTTAGTTTTTTATAAGCAGAGAGATAAGATAAACTTATATCTCCAACAAGATTCCTCAACCATGGCGAATAAGATAAAGATACTCCACCTTCATCTTCTAAAAAAGCTAATTTTGCAGGATTCCAATGTATAGAATTGGCATCAGGAGAGGTAGAAACCCCAACGTCTCCAAGAGCTCCAGCTCTAGAGTCAGGTGAAATTCTTAAAAAAGGAACTGCGGTAGTTATGGTATTGAGCTGTAATCTTGTTATCGTACTCTTATCCGAAATAGAACTGGTACCGCTATTAGGTGTAACAACTCTTTGAGCAGATAAATTACTTGTAAGTCCCAAAGTTGTTGTTAAAAACAAAAATCGATGAAAATATTTTTTTATCACTATAAATTTTTAGGTGTGCAAATATAATAAACTTAGAAAGTCAATCCATTAAACTCTATATAAATCATTTTATTATATAATTACTAACTTTTCTATTTTTTCTGCCATAGAGCCATTATCAGAGCGAATTTTAAGCCGATAGACATAAACTCCTTTCCCAATTCTATTTCCATAATCATCTCTACCATCCCACTTAATATCCCTAACAAGGTAGCCTTGGCTTACAATTGTTTGATCAATTGATTTTACCAATTTACCAGAAATTGTGAAAATCTCTATTTTAACTCTTAAAGGTATGCCCGCTTGATTATGTTGAAAAATAAATTCTGTATTGGTTGTAAATGGATTGGGATAATTTACCAATTCTCCGATTTTAATTTCCTTGTCCTCTTGTACTACAAATTCAATGGTTTGCTCTGATGAGTTATTAGCTACATCCCAAGCTTTAATCGTCAACTTGTGTTTTCCTTCAGATAACTTTTCTAAAGGAAATCGTATTTGCCCTGAGGTAAAATCATCTTTATTGGCTTCATAAAAATCATTTAATACCATGGTGTTTTCTGTATCGTCATTCAATATTGCTATTAAATCATGCCCCACCCCATTTCCAACAGTATTAATCCCAGATGCATCTTCTAAATCAGCTATTAAAACCGGCTGATTATCTGTTATTCCACCATACACAAAAGTTCTATCGTTAAGGTATAAAGAAATGTTTGGACCTTCCTTATCTTTATCCATATCATCGCTACTTCCACCAATTAACAAACTATCGTATACGCCACTTCCAGATTTTAATCCATCTTCTGCAAAATAACTAATCTTACCATTTCCATAATCATAATCGATATCTTTAGGAACTATAAAACTAAAATTAAACTTCCCATTCGATACGGATGCTTTCCCCTTAAATATTCTTGCCTCTTGTGAATTAAAAGTAAAGTTACCGCTGGCTTGCACTGATTTTGGTTTATCGTAAACTGTGGCATGTAAGGTTCCATTAAAATCATGAAGAGGTCCATTTCTATCCATTATATATCCCTCTACCGTTACTTTAGATAAGGCTCTTGCCGTATCAAGAGGGAGGCTATCGTTCCTATACACCCCCGAAGTTACTATTGTATAATTAGGGATGGCTAATTTTAATGCAGGGTCACCCAAAAGAGAAAAATTCCTTGTATTTAACTGTCCTGCATTATCATTTTTCACCTCCATAGCTATTTGTCCTAGTCGTTTATAATTTCCATCAGGATTACGCTCCATTAACCGATTAATAAAACTTTTATTCAGTAGAAAATTTTGATTTGCATAAACTAATCGAGTTGTACTCAGTAGTGCAATTCCTCCACCCCTAGGATTTAATAAAACAAGCTCCCCAGCAGAAGTCCTTAAGGGATCATCAAATCTGGAAAACTCACATGTAGCTGTCATAAAAACAGGCATTTGTTGAAAGTTATTCCAAGCGTTTATGGTGCGAATATCCAGAACTCTTTCCTCAGCCCAACCAGTTTCCCCCCCATGTCCTACATAATTGACTAGCAAGGCTCCATTTATAACAGCTTGATCAATTCTTTTATTGGCTTCCGGAATGCGTGGCCCTGCAGGTGTAAATTGCTTTTGATAAGCACCTAAATATACTTTTTCTACATTATATTCTTTATTGCTTTGGCCTAATTGATAAGCTAAGTTATCTGCTTGAGACATATGCAGCGCATTATCCCCATCGTCTGCTACGAAGACCATTTTGTTTTGCCAATCTCCCATGTTGCTCTCTCGATAATAATTTTTAATCTTACTCACTACGGCATTAGCTTCCTCAATGGATTTTACCGGCAATCTTCCTACACCTAAATCAATCTTATCTAAATTATTTCTATCCTCTGACCAAGCTCCTTCATGGTCGTCCAACAACGCCATATAATCATCTGAAACATAAGAGCCAACAGGATCAAAGGAATTGGGAGATTGATAAGAAACAACAAAATTTGTATTTCCACTTATTCTATCCTTAAAATCATAAGACGCATCGCCAAATAATAATAAATATTGAAGCTTATCCCCTTTATCGTAAAACATTTTTGCAAAACTTCTAATCGCTATAGGATCCTGAGAACCAGAAGAAAATTCATTATAAACTTCTGTTGTGGTAACAACATGCACCTTTAATCCTTCTCTCTCATGAAAATTTCCTAACTCCTCAGCTTGACTTAAAAACATTGGATGAGTAACAATCAATAGATCTGCTTGAGGATAAGCATGCAAATTTTGATTGGGCACCTTCCCTTTTATAAAAATATTGGTGGAATCATAATCATTAAAAGCCACATACTCCCGTAATTCCTCAGCTTTATTAACAAATGAAAGTTGATTGCCATTTCTACTAGTAGACAGTTCTACAGCGTTGTATCGATCTGTTAAATCCCAAACCTTTAAATCATTATTTGTTTGAATTTTAAATTCGTTTATCCTGTTTGCACCAACGGATTTTGTATCTCTGAAAAATAGTGGAGCATTATGATAGACTAATTTTCGCCTGGCATTAACTGTGATATAATCCAACCAGCCTTTAGAAATTGCCTGAGGCTTATTATACGTCATATTTAAATTAACAACAGATGAATTCGATAAAAAAGACAGTCTACCTATACCCGATCTAGCATAAGTTGCATCAAATCGATTAACTGCTACTTCTTCTACTAGGACATCTGATGAATTCCCTTGAGAAGATACTGTAAACTTACTTTGTACACCACTACGAGCCACTACCTTAACTTCTACATTAACCTTAGATGTTTTATCAATATCTGGAAAGTTAAAAGAAAAATTATAAGACAATTGATTCTCAAAAGTCTCTCCCAACCATAAAGCACCAGACTTTAATAAATTTACTTTATCTATTTCATAAAAATCATAATCATCAAAAGTGGTTACTTCTTGATTTGCCGATGTTAAAGGTGTGGCTTTTTGAATTCTTTTTCCAGGTGTACTCCCAATATTTAAATAATAAAATACCGTATCACTATAGTGATGAAGTAGATGATTAAATACATTTTTAACTGTATCAAATGACCAAACAACTTGGCCTTCGCCATAAAATGCGATAAAGTCTCCCTCATCCAAACGACCATCCGTTTCTCCCTTTACATAAATTGCATTTTCAATTAAATCATCTGGACGTTCAACATTATTTTTTATGGGCAACATTCCGTTACCATATCCAAACAACTTAATGTTTCTTGGATCTATAGTTCTTGTATCAATTCCCATTTTTTCTAAAAAGTCGGGAGTGATTTTATAAACTCCCCTTTTAACAGTAGCAATTTTATACCATTCTCCACTACTCAAAACGGATTGGTTAGCAAACTTCAAAGCTTTATGAGAGTTCTCTTTTCTATCTGCTGTAAATAAGTTTGATCTTTCTTCATAAAAAACTTCTAATTCAATCGATACAACTTTTCTAATCTCTCCAGAAGATAATCTTACAAGAGGATAAAGTTTTAAATAACTCACTGGAATTTTACGAACGACTCCTTTTTCTACTATATAATGTATTTGATTAGGAATTTCATTTTTAACTGACTGTATTAATAAATCCTCCTGAGGGGTTAATTTTTCGTATTTAACATCTTTTATAAAAATACTATTTGCAACACCTCCTATAGGCAAATTTAACTTTTTATAGATGAAAGGAAGGGGGTTTTCCTCATAATTGTACTGAGCATCTTCAAAGAATAAACATTGTTTTTTCTCTTGTCCTTCCAAACCATATTTAATAGGCAAACCCCAATCAATAGTATCTTTCAAAGATATTGACTGTGCAAAAAAAGCGGGTAAACCCAAGCCTGCACAAAAAATAAAAATTATAATTTTTTTACAATTCCTAATACTCATGTAACTATTGTTTTTAAGGGGATACAAAGGAAACGATTATCATTTTATTATATTGTTTTTAATAGATAATTTTAATATCAAGCTAATAATTATCAAGTTTATTTATATTTGTGCCCATGCTGTTTAAATAAACTTATAAGTGCACAAACATATATTTTATTTTTCTTTATTTTTATTTACATATAGTTTTGGATATAGTCAAGATCCTATGTTCTCACAATTTTATGCAAATAGGCTGTACCTAAATCCAGGTTTTGCTGGTACAGCAAATTGCCCACGTCTAACCTTGAATTACCGCAACCAATGGCCGGGCATTGACAATAGTTATATTACTTACAATGCAAGTTATGACCAACATGTAGACGTATTAAGTGGCGGTTTGGGTGTCTTGTTGTTGTATGATCAGGTAGGAGAGGGCGTTTTAAACACTACTTCAGCAAGCTTTATGTATTCCTACCAATTGAATGTTAATCGGCGGTTTTCAATTCGGGCTGGATTTCAAGCTTCATTTATTCAAAAAGCTATTGACGTAAGCAGTTTGAGGTTTGGAGATATGATTGATGCAAGAAAAGGTTTTGTTTATGAAACTCAAGAATTATTAAATGCAGAAAGTAGTTTATATCCAGACTTTTCATTTGGATTATTAGGCTTTAGCGAAAAGATATATTTTGGTTTGGCAGTGCATCACTTAACAGAACCTGATGAAGGTTTCATTGAAAAAGCACCGTTGCCAAGAAGAATTACTGGGCACTTTGGTGCAAAACTTCCTACAGGTATTCGGCATGAAGACCTTTCTTGGTCACCTAACATTATCTACCAACAACAAGGTGAAGCCCGAGAGATTAATTTAGGAGTTTATTTTACTAAAGGTCCTTTTGTTGCTGGACTGTGGTACAGATACAACGATGCTTTTATGGCATTGGTAGGGATAGAGCATGAAAGCCTTAAAATAGGGTATAGTTACGACATGACCACCAGCTTATTATCTGACAAATCTGCTGGCTCTCATGAAATTTCCCTAAGCTATGTTTTCCCTTGTCGACCAAAACAAGTTAAATTTAAGACAATAATGTGCCCTTCATTCTAGTTACTATTATTAATTTTACTATTTTTGAAAATTATAGTTTAACACTTTAAGTGATGACAAAGAAATTATATTTATACGGAGCCTTACTGTTTGGCATAACTTTTTCAATGAGCTCATGCATAAAAGAAAGATCGAATACTACCGGTTGGACATACAATGACCCTAGTATGGGTGGATTTGAAAAAGCCAACTATTTTGACCAAGAAACTGGACCAGGACTAGTTCTTATTGAAGGTGGTAGATTTACCATGGGAAAAACAGAGCAAGACATTTTTTATAGTCACGACAACATACAAAGAACGGTAACGGTTTCTTCATTTTATATGGATGAAACAGAAGTTAGAAATATTGACTACCGAGAATACCTTTACTGGGTTGAACGCGTTTTCGGGCTAGATTACCCAGAAGTATATCGTCAAGCCTTACCCGATACATTGGGCTGGAGAAGTAGAATGGCTTTTAATGAACCCTATGTAAAATACTATTTAAGACATCCAGCATATAACGATTACCCAGTAGTTAATGTTAGCTGGCTACAAGCCACAGACTATGCTGCTTGGCGTACGGATCGTGTTAATGAAATGATCCTCATAAGAGAAGGATTATTTGAAAAAAATCCTAATCAAATCGGTGAAGACAACTTTAATACAGAGGCCTATTTACATGACCAATACCATAGTGGAAAACGTATCGATGGTTTAATTGACTTGGATCCTAATAAAGACACAAGGAATGTTAGAATTGAAGATGGTATCTTATTACCTGAATATAGATTACCAACTGAGGCTGAATGGGAATTTGCTGCCATAGGTCTTATTGGAAATACGTATGGAGAGCTTATTGTAGAGCATAAATTTTACCCTTGGAATGGACATGGAGTTAGAAATGCAGATAATAGATATCTAGGCTTTATGTTAGCTAACTTTAGGAGAGGTAGAGGTGATATGATGGGAGTTGCAGGTCAATTAAATGACGGTGCAGAAATTACTGCTCCAGTATATTCCTACTGGCCAAACGACTATGGATTATACAACATGGCTGGTAATGTTAGCGAGTGGGTTATGGATGTTTACCGTCCTTTATCCTCTCAAGATATGGACGATTTTAGGCCTTTTAGAGGTAATGTATTTAAAACCTTAGTGCTGGATGAAGAAGGTTATGTAGAAGATAAAGATAGTCTAGGTAGATTAAAATATAGAGAAGTAAATGCTGAAGACGATAACCTTGATGAAAGAAGAAATTACAAAAGAGCAGATGTTATCGATTATAGAGATGGTGATTTAGCTTCCTCTATTTATTATGGAGATAAAGAAAGATATGATGAAATGGGTGGAACTAATGGCTCTGCGATGTATGACTATGGAAATACTACCCTTGTGAATAATAAAACTAGAGTTTATAAAGGAGGCTCTTGGAACGATAGAGCTTATTGGATGACTCCAGGTACAAGAAGACACTTAGAGGAGGATCAATCATCTCCTCAAATTGGATTTAGATGTGCTATGATTAGGGTAGGAAGTCCAAGTGGAATATATTAGTAATTCCTAAAAATAGTTTAGCAAAAAGTCTCACCTATCGTGAGGCTTTTTTATTTTTGTAAAATGCAGACAATTTCAAACGAGCTACTGTATAAGTTTTATCAAAATGCAAGTAGTATTTCAATAGATAGTAGAAGAATTAGTAAAGGTTGCCTATTCTTTGCACTTAAAGGTGAAAATTTTAATGGGAATGCTTTTGCTGAAGATGCCCTTAAAAAAGGAGCGTACAAAGTAGTCGTAGATGAAGAGGAGTATGTTAAGGATGACAATTTTCTCTTAGTTGAAAATGGATTAAAAGCGTTACAAGAGCTCGCTAAATATCATAGGAGTCAACTTCAAATACCCATAATTGGAATTACGGGAAGCAATGGAAAAACCACGACGAAAGAATTAGTTACGTCAGTTTTAAAACAACATTATAAATGCTATGCTACAGTAGCCAATTACAACAACCACATTGGGGTCCCAATGAGTATTTTATCGATTCAAAAAGATGATGAATTGGCCGTTATAGAAATGGGTGCTAATCACCAAGGGGAGATCAAATTCCTATGCAATATTGCGCAACCTAACTACGGATTAATTACCAATATAGGCAAATCGCACTTAGAAGGTTTTGGAGGATTTGAAGGAGTTATTAAAGGTAAGTCTGAATTGTATGACTTCCTTCGCCAAAATCAAGGGAAAGCATTTATAAATGCCGATGATGAGCTTTTAACTAAAATTTCAAAAGACCTAAATACCATCACATATGGAACCTCAGATGATTATTATTGCATGGGTAAGCTCATCCAAACTCATCCTACAGTAAAAGCAGAATGGAAATGTGGCAACAATAACGGAAAGGTAAATGCACAACTTTATGGTGCTTATAATTTTACGAACATTATGGCTGCCCTGTGTATTGGAAATTACTTTAAGGTTCCCACTGATAAAATCAATCAAGCACTTGAAAATTATCAATCCAAAAATAACCGATCTCAATTAATTATAAACGGTGCTTATAAAATTTATTTAGATGCTTATAATGCCAATCCTTCAAGCATGAAATATGCTATTGAAAATTTTTCAGAAAATAAGGGAGAAGAAAAATGGCTTATTCTTGGCGACATGTTTGAGGTTGGTCCTACTTCTCTTAAAGAACATCAAAACATCATAGAATTGATTAAATCTTTAAACATTTCTAACAGTTGTTTTATTGGTGAAAACTTTTATCAATGGAAAAGCACCTATGATGAATTTATCTTTTTTGAAAGTATTTCAAAAGCTAAATCTTGGTTTAAAAAGTTAGACAAAAACAACAAGCAATTCCTAATTAAGGGCTCTAGAGGTGTTGGATTAGAAAGGCTTATAGCATAAGCAAAAAAAAAAGGCAAGAAATTAATTTCTTGCCTTTTTGCTTTAAGCTTTTCTTCAGTTTAATCCTTAAGGATAGCCCTAGAAATAACGATTTTCTGGATTTCACTCGTTCCTTCGTAAATCTGAGTAATCTTAGCATCTCGCATTAAACGTTCAACATGGTATTCTTTAACAAACCCATAGCCTCCATGCACTTGAACAGCTTCAACAGTAGTATCCATTGCAACTTTTGAAGCAAACACTTTGGCCATTGCCGACTCTTTATCAAAGTTTTTACCTTGGTCTTTTAAGCTAGCTGCTTTTAAACACAACAATCTAGCAGCTTCTATTTCTGTAGCCATATCTGCTAACTTAAAAGCTATAGCTTGATGTTTGTGTATTTCTTTGCCAAATGCTTTTCGTTCTTTAGAATAGGCAATAGCTAATTCCATAGCGCCAGAGGCGATTCCCAATGCTTGAGAAGCAATTCCTATTCTTCCACCTGAAAGAACCTTCATTGCAAATTTAAATCCAAAACCCTCCTCTCCTATTCTATTTTCTTTAGGGACTTTAACATCAGTAAACATTAAAGTATGAGTATCTGAGCCACGAATTCCTAATTTATTTTCTTTTGCTCCTACAACAAATCCTTCCCAATCTCTTTCAACTATAAAAGCATTAATTCCACGATGCCCTTTTTCTCTGTCGGTTTGAGCAATTACAATATAATAGGAAGCTGTTCCTCCATTTGTAATCCAGTTTTTAGTACCATTTAACAGATAATAATCTCCCTTATCTATTGCTGTAGTTTGCTGAGAAGTTGCATCCGAACCAGCTTCAGGCTCAGAAAGACAAAAAGCTCCAATTTTTTCACCACTTGCTAAGGGTTTTAAATATTTTTCTTTTTGTTCTTCCGTTCCATACTCTTCAATTCCCCAACAAACTAAAGAGTTATTAACCGACATAACAACTGAAGTTGAAGCGTCTATTTTAGAAATTTCTTCCATAGCCAAAACATAAGAAATGGTATCCATTCCACCGCCATTATATTTTGGATCTACCATCATACCTAAAAACCCAAGTTCTCCAAGTTGCTTAACTTCTTCTGTAGGAAAAAGTTGTTTTTCGTCTCGTTCAATTACACCAGGCTTAAGGACATTTTGTGCAAAATCTCTTGCTGCATCTCTAACAGCAATTTGTTCTTCTGTTAATTCTATATTCATACCTTTATTTTACTTTTCTTTATTTTACAAAAATAAACTTATTAAAACTTTGAACAAATTAAAAATGAATTACAATGTTTTAGGAATTATGTCAGGCACATCCCTTGATGGCATTGATTTATGTCTTGTAAACTTTCAATACAAGTCAAGGTGGAAGTATAAAATACTTCGTGCAAAAACTATAAAATACAGTGAAAAGTGGATAAAAGACTTACGATTAGCCGATACGCTTAGTGGTCGAGATTTAAGTAGACTGGATGCTAAATACGGTCAATTTATTGGTCAAACTGCAGCCAATTTCATAAAGGAAACAAACGAAAAAATAGATTTAATCGCCTCACACGGCCATACTGTTTTTCATGAGCCTCAGTACCACTACAGTAAGCAAATAGGTCATGGAGCGTACATTGCAGCAGAAAGTGGACTTCTTACTGTTTCAGATTTCCGCTCTTTGGACTTAGCCTATGGGGGACAAGGAGCCCCTTTGGTTCCATTTGGCGATATACATTTATTCTCAAAATACAAAGCATGGCTCAATATTGGAGGAATTGCCAACATTACGATACAACAAAAGGATAAAGTGATTGCATTTGACATTGCTGCTGCCAATATGGTATTAAACTATTTGAGTCAAAAACACTTTAATTTACCCTATGATGAAAATGGGATGCATGCTGCCCAAGGAAATACTAACTCTTATCTTTTAAATCAATTAAATAAATTTGATTATTACCTAGAATCAGCACCTAAATCTTTGGGGAAAGAAGATATTGATAAAAATATTATTCCAATAATTAACAAAGAAAGACTCTCTGCAAAAGATATTCTCCACACCTACACTCAACATCTAAGTGAACAAATTATAGCTACAGCAAAGAATTATGAAATCCTCGATGAGGAAATATTAATCACCGGTGGTGGTGCTAATAATCAATTTTTAATTTCGCTGCTTTCTTCCCATTTAAAAATTATTCTCCCTCACAAATCAATAATAGAATTTAAAGAAGCGCTTATTTTTGCATTTTTAGGATTAAATAGATTACTACATAATCACAACGTTATCAATACTGTTACAGGAGCAAAAAAAGCCAACTCTTCCGGCTCAATCTACCTCCCATAAAAGTTTCAAAGTTTCAAAATTCTGTTAAATATTTTCAATAATTTTGGCAAAACTTTTTCAAGTGAGAAGGATTACTTTCCAAAATGAAGAGCTTCAGTCAAGGTCTTAAAGTGCCTTTAAATTTTATATCATATTTTACTAGTAGTTATAGATTTTTCTATGGTTATTAGTAAGCAAATATAAAAGCTGAAAAAGTGATACTGCCACATAGTTATTGGTATAATAAATAAAATTATGGAAATTTTTATTGTTTTAGTTTTTGTTCTCGGATATGCTGCCATTACTATGGAGCATAACTTTAAGGTTGATAAATTAATTCCTGCCTTATTGATGATGGTGTTAGCTTGGGCTGGAGTCTCGATAGGGATGAATGGTTTTACAGAATGGTTTGACTCTGTTAATCAAAGGGTTTTTAGCATTGTTGGATTAGACAGCCTAGCAAAAGGCGAACTATTTCAAAATACGCTCCTTCATCATCTTGGAACTACTAGTGAAATATTAGTCTTTCTGATTGGCGCAATGACCATTGTTGAAATTATTGACCACTTTAATGGCTTTAGCACAATAAAGACTTTTGTACATACTCACAAAAAAAGAAAACTTTTATGGGTGATTGCGTGCTTAGCATTTATATTATCTTCTATTATTGACAACCTAACTGCAACCATTGTGTTAATTACAATACTTAGAAAATTTCTAGAAAATCAAGAAGATAGAATGTGGTTTGCTGGTATAATTATTATCGCTGCAAATGCCGGTGGAGCTTGGTCTCCAATTGGAGATGTTACCACCACTATGTTGTGGATGGGAAATAAAGTAACTGCTGCTAAACTAATAGAATACTTAGTCTTACCCTCTATCTTATGTTTGGTTGTTCCTGTTTTAATTGCCAGTTTTATGAAGCCTTTTAAAGGGACTTTTGAAATGCCAAATGATGAAGATGAAAGTAACCCCAATTCTAAGTTGATGTTTTATCTTGGTTTAATCATGATTATTTCTGTTCCTATCATAAAAGAAACACTTAATTTACCTCCATATATTGGTATGATGCTAGCTTTATCAGTTGTAGCACTTTTTGCTGAAGTAATCAATCAAAAGCAACACAAATTAGCTTTAGCAGATGGGAGTGAAGTTATAACGGGATTTGAAAGTCCAGTTATTAAAGCTATGAGTAGAATTGAAATGCCTTCTATTTTATTTTTCTTAGGAATATTGATGACCGTTGCTGCCCTTGAATCACTTGGACTGATCTTTAATTTTGGTGAATCTGTACAAGAAGTAATGCCTAGAGATGTATTTATTGTTCTTCTTGGAGTAGGTTCTGCAATCATTGACAATGTTCCTCTTGTGGCGGCTTCAATGGGAATGTTTGATGCTCCAATTGATTCACACATTTGGCATTTTATAGCTTTTTCAGCTGGAACTGGAGGCTCTATGCTTATTATTGGATCAGCAGCAGGTGTTGTAGCTATGGGAATGGAAAGAATTCCTTTCTTCTGGTATGTTAAAAAAATATCTTGGCTAGCATTAATAGGTTTCTTAGTAGGTTGTGGACAAATTTTATTAGAAGCGGCGTTATTTAATCCAAGTTAACTGTCTTACAGCGCTTGTGGAATATCTTAATAATTAACACTAGGCTCTCAACCCTTTTTAACCTCGTAATTAATACAACTCTATTCGTTTCATTTTAAAGTGCTGAATGATTTCTGATCAAATGAAATCATTGAATAAACCAAATATTTTTTTTAGAATTTCTTTTTAACTTTTTGAGGTGAAAAGTAAACAAAAAGCCAGCCATTAATCAATGATGAAAGGCGATGACTTTAACGAAGTTAATTAGTAATGAGTTTTTAAGTTTACCCAATACAGGTTTTTATTAAGTATAATATAAAGCTACATTAATCACTTTGGAGTAATTGTTCTATTTAGTGAAGGTACATTTTAAAAATACATCAATGTTAAAAAATTGCAGAAACCTATTTGGGTAATAAAAGTAGCAGAAATTATTTTTGAAATCTCTTAATCTTGCACTTTAACCTAAAAATACAACATTTTGATATTTAACTCTAAGGGTACTAAAATCTATAATAAAGAAATTGATAAAACAGATAAACACGGTTTGCATCTGAGAAATCTCACTGAAGGAATGCAATTAAAAAAGGAACTTTATTACATTTCTATAGAAGGAATAAGAGAAAAATATAACACTGTATTAATTATTAAATAAGAATTTTACATCAAGGATTTTGCGTAAAGTTTTTATTTCTCAATCCCAAAAACACTCAAGGTTCTATATCCTGCAAGTTTTCAAAATTCGTAATTGATTAAAAATGGTTTGGGGATTTTTTACAACTTTTGTTATTACAAATTGTTATTTCATCTTTTGAGTAATCGGCTATGAAATCACCTAATTTTATCGTGAGCAAATTTTCTGGGCATTTAAGTTTAAGTTTCACCTATATAATAGATGCTACATTTTTATTAAATAATTAAACTAACATACTACTGTTCACAATTTCCCGTTTAGATAAGTAAGACCATCAGCAATTGGTTTAATTTAGTAGCTTATAAAGTAATACCATACACCTATGTACTTAAACATTATCAATCAAATAAATGTTACTGATGCTATTGTCGATAGCGCTGCAGCAGTAGAATCTACTGAAAAAACACTCTCCATTTTAGAGCTTATCACTACAGGGGGTGTAGGAGGAGTTTTAATTATGTTTACTCTTTTTGTATTGTCAGTGCTAGCAGTTTATATTTTTATAGAACGATATTTAACTATACAAAAAGCTTCTAAGGAAGACATCAACTTTATGAATGAAATTAAAGATTTTATTCATGATGGAAAGTTGGAAGCTGCACGTTCTCTGTGTAGAAGTACACACACACCTATTGCAAGAATGATTGAAAAAGGCGTGAATAGAATTGGCAAACCCTTGAATGATATTTCGGCCGCTATTGAAAACACAGGGAAGCTAGAACTTTTTAAATTGGAAAAAAACCTAGCAACTCTAGCTACAATTTCGGGAGCTGGTCCAATGCTTGGATTTTTAGGTACTGTAATTGGTATGATATTAGCTTTCCATGAAATGGCTTCAGCTGGTGGAAATATAGATGTAGGAATGCTCTCTGAAGGAATATATACGGCCATGGTAACCACAGTTGCAGGTTTAATTGTTGGAATTATAGCCTATATGGCTTATAACTTTTTAGTAGCCAGAGTCGAAAAAGTCGTTTTTAAAATGGAAGCTACTACTACTGAGTTTTTGGATTTACTTAACGAACCAGCTAAATAGTTGCTGCTATGGGATTAAGAACAAGAAATAAGGTAACTCCTAACTTTAACATGTCTTCCATGACGGATATTGTATTCCTTCTGTTGATATTTTTCATGTTGACTTCAACATTGGTTTCTCCCAATGCGTTAAAACTTTTGCTCCCTTCTAGCTCAAGCAAAACGCTAGCTCCACAAACTGTATCCGTTTCTATTACAAGTGAACTAGATTATTACATTGATGCCGTAGAGATAAACTTCAGCGACTTAGAGCCTCTCTTAATTAATAAAATGGGCGATAATCCCGAAAACTCTATTATTCTTCATGTTGATAAACAGATTCCTGTGGAAGAAGCTGTTAAGGTTATGGACATTGCCAGTAGAAATAAATTTAAAATGGTATTAGCTACTAATCCAAAATAGGTTAATATTGGAAATATTAAAAGAAAGAAACAAGAGAACAGGCTTAATTGGCACAGTGAGTATTCATCTGTTGCTTTTACTTGTTTTTGCTTTTTTTGGAATGACTTATTTGGAGCCTCCCCCAGAAGCTGAAGGAATTAGCATTGTTTTTGGTACTTCTGATGTAGGAAGCTCAAGTAATGAGACTATAGAATCAACTGAAGAAAATGTACCAACAACCCAAGAAGAGGCTCAAGAACCCACTGAAACTGAAAAGGAAATTCTAACTCAAGATATAGAAGACGCCCCTGCTGTTGTGAAAAAAGATGAGAAAAAGGAAGAGCAAGTTGTGGAAGAAGAAAAACCCAAAGTAAATCAAAAAGCTATGGATGCCATGCAACAATGGAAAAGCAAAAAGGGAGAAGGAAGTGAAGGAGGGGACGGAGAAACAGGAGAGGCCGGAAATCAAGGAAGCATTGATGGAGATCCAAATAGCAAAAATTATTCAGGCGGTGGAATAGGAGATGGTATAACCTACTCTCTAGCTGGAAGAAGTGTAGTAGGGAAACCAACTATTAAAGATGATTCTCAAGAAGAAGGAAAAGTTGTCGTTGACATTATTGTAGACAAGCAAGGTAAGGTTATTAGAGCCACACCCGGAGCTAGAGGTTCTACTACTGCCAGCTCATTACTCTATAAAAAAGCAAAAGAAGCAGCCCTACAAACAAGGTTTAGTGCAAAACCCAATGCAGCTGAAGAACAAAAAGGACAAATGACTTTTATTTTCATCTTAAATTAATGACTTATCAAGATTGTTTAAATTATCTTTTTTCTCAGTTACCAATGTATCAAAAAATAGGTAATTCAGCTTACAAAAAAGATTTAAACAGAACAATTGAATTGTGTAAACTACTTGACAACCCTGAGCATAAATTCAAAAGCATACACATTGCTGGAACAAATGGAAAAGGATCTGTAGCACATATGCTCAGCTCTATTTTTCAAACAGCAGGATATAAAACTGGGCTTTATACTTCTCCACATCTAAAAGACTTTAGGGAAAGAATTAAAATCAATGGAGAATGTATTTCAGAAGAAAAAGTAATAGAATTCGTAAAGCAACACAAAACATTATTTAAAAAAATACAACCCTCTTTCTTTGAATGGACCGTTGCTTTTGCCTTTGATTATTTTGCAAAGGAAAAAGTAGATATAGCTATAATTGAAACAGGCTTAGAAGGCAGATTAGATTCAACAAATGTTATTTTACCTGAATTAAGTATTATCACTAATATAGGTCTAGATCACACCGATATTCTAGGCGATACTTTAGAAAAAATTGCTATAGAAAAAGCAGGTATTATTAAAGACAATATTCCCATAGTAATTGGTAGTGATTCTGGACAAAAAGCAATTTTCGACAAAATAGCTGAAGAGAGAAATGCCAAAATCTATTATAGTCCGTCTGAAGAATTAAGCTACCCTTCAGATTTAAAAGGCCTTTATCAAAAACAAAATATTCAAACGGTAATCACTTCAGCCAAAATCATGAATAATAAGGGTTGGAATATTTCTAACACGACAATCAAAACTGGCTTGAACCATGTGGTTGAAAATACGGGACTCCAAGGGCGATGGCAACAATTAAAAGAAAAACCAAAAATCATAGTAGATACGGCACACAACAAAGAAGGTTTTTACTATATATGGCAGCAACTTAAAAAAGAGAAATACCAGCAATTGCATATGGTTTTAGGTTTTGTAAAAGAAAGAGATTTAACAGAATTATTTAAATATTTTCCAAGGAATGCTCAATATTATTTCTGCCAAGCTCAGATTCCAAGAGCCTTAGAAGTTAACCTACTTAAAAAAATTGCGAATAATAATGGGCTTATAGGAGAGGCTTATTCTAGTGTAAAAAACGCCTATTCTGCCGCCTTAGAAAGTGCTTCTGATAATGATTTTATCTATATTGGAGGGAGTAATTTTATTGTAGCGGAAGTAATTTAATTCTTAGTTTTATTTCCTTACCTTTGAACCCTTAATTGAGCAAATTATAAAATTGAACATTTTAGAAGTTAAAAACCTTAGCAAGCATTTTGGAAACAAGGTAGCAGTCAACAATCTTAATTTTGAAATAAAAAAAGGGCAAATTTTTGGTTTATTAGGACCAAATGGAAGCGGTAAAACTACCACTATTGCAATGATACTTTCTCTTTTAAAACCAACAAAAGGTGAAATAAAACTATTTGAAAGCCCTAAACTTGCCAAGGGTATAAAACGAATTGGTGTTTTAATGGAAAGTGCTAGTTATTATCCTTCTTTATCAGCCTATAGAAACTTAAAAATCTCTTGTATCATCAAAGATGTAAGTGTTTCAGAAATAGACAGCGCACTTGAAAAAGTAGATTTACTAAAGGATAAAAATTTTAAAGTAAAAAACTTCTCCCTAGGAATGAAGCAACGATTAAACTTAGCTTCTGCCCTATTGGGAGATCCAGACTTATTAATCTTAGATGAGCCTACCAATGGATTAGACCCTCAGGGAATAGCTGAGGTAAGAAATATAATACTTCAGTTTGCTAAAGATGGGAAAACAATCCTAATTGCAAGCCATCTTTTAAGCGAAATGGAAAAAGTTTGCACTCATATTGCAATTGTTAAAAACGGCGATTTAATTAATCAAGGAGAAATAAAAACACTTATTAGCGGTTATGAAAATCTTGAAGATTACTTCTTAAAAACCACTTCATAAGATGAAAAAAGTTATTTTAGCAGAGCTTAATAAGCTTCCCAATCAAACAAATTATATTCTTTTTGCTATTTTAGCAACAATAGTTATAGGGCTTGGGATTATTACCTTTTCTACTATTCCAAAAGAATTAAACCAGCAAGCAGCTGTGCGTTCTATAGTTTTTCTGATTAATCCTATTGAACTTTTTGTAGCCATCTTTTTAATTCTTAATGTAGGGCAAGAATTTAAAAATGGAACCTTAAGAAAAAACATCATTGACGGTTATACTCGGCATGAATTTTACATTGGGAAAATTATCCTTCTGCTCTTAGCAGCAACTTTTTCATTTTTATTTTACCTTCTCAGCTTTATTCTTATTAGTATACCCTATGGTTTACTAGAAACAACATTGTCATTATTAACTACCCAGCTGCTAGGCATTAGATTTATAAGCATTATCTATAAAGCGCTATTTGTGGTGAGCTTAAGCTTTTTATTGAAACGAACCACTTTGGTATTTGTGTTCTACTTTCTTTGGGAAGTAATGGAGCAAATTATAAATGGAATTTATCTTTTAGCGATAACCGCGTATGAAATCAACTCTTCGTTTTCTCTAGCCGATTTTTTACCTTTATCCTCCTTTAAGGCAATTTCGGAATACAACAATCCCATAACTTTAATTAATGTTATCGTTACTTCTACTTATATTATTATCATGCTATTTATCCCCTATTTTACTTTTCAAAAATCAAACATTAAACCATGACACAGAAATCAACCATATCATTTCTTTTAGGGGTTGTCGCACTTTTAACTCTTTTACTTATCTTAATTACTAAGAGTTTTAATCAAGCAAGTGATATTGAAAATGAAGAAAGAAAAGAAACTAAAATACTTCAAGAAATTATTGATAAAACAGAAAATAAAAACTCGATTCTTAATGAAGGTTTAATCGGAAAAACAATTATCATCAATGTTTGGGACACCTGGTGCCAGCCTTGTTGGAAAGAAATGCCAGAATTGAATCAATTGGTGGAAAAATATGCTAACGATGATATTATTTTTATAGCTCTAAGTGAAAGTAGCCAGGAAAAAGCGGAAGAAGCCTTAAAAGAAAAGAATCAACAATTTAATTATCAATTGTTTTATAAACAGCAAGAACTCATTAACCTCCTATATACCTATAAACTATCCCATGAAATAGATGCCTTGCCTTTACATCTAGTAATTAATAAAGAAGGAAAAATTGAATTTTACTTTATGGGGTATGATCAAGAAAAAATGCTTTCTGTAAAAAATTATCTAAAAGAGCTTTAGAATTTGCTAACTCAAAGTGCATCAAATTCAAACTATTAAGAAAATTATTCTTGGGGAAAAAAATATTTTTGAAAAAGTATTGTATAAATAAACTATTCATGTATATTTGCACACCGAAAATTAAGGGCGATTAGCTCAGCTGGTTCAGAGCACCTGCCTTACAAGCAGGGGGTCAATGGTTCGAATCCATTATCGCCCACAAAAAAGTAAAGGGTTTCAAGTAAAAGCTTGAAACCCTTTTTTAATTTCAACAAAATCAATCTAAAAATTAAATGAGAGAAACTGTTCTCTCTATCATAGTTTAAATAAAGTGGGACTACTCTTAAAATTTATGATTTACTTTGTAAAAAAATACAGCATGAAAAAATTAACTTTAAGTTCTTTTATTCTTTATTTATTTTTATTTGCTTGTGATACACCCAATAGCAGTATGGAAGATAACAAAAAAGATAATTTGCCCGAAAAAGCTATAGCTTTTGACTTGGGTATAATGGATACCACAGCTAACCCTTGTGACAATTTTTACCAATATGCCGTTGGAGGCTGGTTAGCCAACAACCCAATTCCTTCTACAGAAAGCCGATGGAGCAGCTTTAATATTGTAACAGAAGAAAACAATTTAAAATTGAAAGCTATTCTCGAAGAGTTTTCTAATCAAAAGAATGAAGATGGAAGCATGGAGCAAAAACTTGGAGATTTTTACACCAGCATCATGGATTCTACTCATATTGAAGAACTGGGCTATGAACCTATACAAGAAGAATTGGATAAAGTAAATTCCATAGAAAGTAAAGAAGACCTCATTACTTTAATAGCAAAACACCATAGCATTAGAGTTGGTTCTCTTTTTGGTTTATATGTTGGACAAGATGATAAAATAAGTGACCAATATGTTATTAAGCTTAGTCAGGGCGGATTAGGTTTGCCGGATAGAGATTATTATACAAAAGATGATGAAAAATCAAAAGAAATCCAAGAAGCTTATATTCATCACATTTCCAATGTTTTTAACTTAATAAATAAAGAAAATAGCCAAGAACTAGCCCAAAAAGCTTATGAAATTGAAAGCATCTTAGCAGAAGCCTCAATGACAAATGTTGAAAGAAGAGTTCCCGAAAACTTATACAACAAAATGAGCGTTGAAAAGCTAGAAGATTCTTATCAAAACATAGATTGGACGGCTTACTTCTCTACTGTAAATCTTTCAAAATTTGATAGTGTAATTATATCTCAACCCAACTTTTTTGTTGTAGTTAATGATTTAATCAACACACTTTCAATAGATGAATGGAAAACTTACCTAGAATGGAAAGTTTTAAGAAGCTTTTCAGCTGAATTAAGTAGTGACTTTGTAAATGAAAACTTTAATTTTTATGGAAAAACACTTAGCGGAACTCAAGAATTAAAACCTCTATGGCAAAGAGCAATTGGGAAAATGAACGGCAGTATTGGAGAATTATTAGGAAAGGCTTTTGTTGAAAGGCATTTTTCTAAAGAAGCAAAAGCTGATGTTGGGCAAATGGTAGAAAACTTAAGAAGTGCTTTTCAGGAAAGAATTCTTCAACTGGAATGGATGAGTGAAGACACTAAAAAAGAAGCAATTAAAAAACTACAAGCTTTTAAATATAAAATTGGCTATCCCGATGAGTGGAAAGACTACACTGCTTTAGAAATAACTGCAGACAATAAAGTAAGTAATTTAATCAATGCCAGAAAGTTTAACTTTAAAGAAATGACCAAAAAATTAGGCAACCCTATTGATCCTAATGAATGGTTTATGAATCCCCATACGGTAAATGCTTATTATGCTTCGTCAAAAAACGAAATTGTCTTTCCAGCTGGAATTTTACAACCTCCTTTTTATAATGTAGACTTTGATCATGCTATAAATTATGGAGGAATAGGCGCTGTAATTGGACATGAATTCACACACGGGTTTGACGATAGAGGAAGCAAGTTTGATTCTGAAGGGAATCTCAAGAATTGGTGGACTGAGGATGACCGTCAACGCTTTGAGTCTAGAGCTCAAAAAGTGGTTGAACAATTCAACAGCTTTGAGCCTTTAGACAGTCTTTTTGTAAATGGGGAATTAACTCTAGGTGAAAATATTGCCGATTTAGGAGGTGTAACCCTTGCATATTATGCACTTTTAAAAGACATTGAAAAGGTAGGAGGGGCTGAAGATATTGATGGATTCACTTTTCAACAAAGATTTTTCTTAGGTTGGGCTCAAGTATGGCATATGAATATGACCGATGAGGAAATGAGAAAAAGAATTTCTACAGATCCTCACTCCCCAGGAGAATATAGAGTTAATGGTCCCCTTTCAAACATGAGTGAGTTCCAAGAAGCCTTTAGCTGTAAAAGTGGAAGTTTTATGGTGAATGACGACTCAACTAAAGCGGTTATTTGGTAAATGAATGAGCATCAGCAGCAAAAACCAAAAGGCTTTAACAAAGCCAAAAGTAAAGCTGAAAATTTAATTGCTAACGATGAAAAAATTGAAGAACTCATTGAAGATGGGTTTAAAAAAGCCCATAAAAAAGAAAGTGAATTAAAAGAAGTTTGGAAAGATTTCCAACTTCTTTTACGTCTTATAAAATCTTGGTGGAAAAAGGAATACACAGCAGTACCATGGAAAACCATAATCTATGCTGTTACTGCTGTACTATACTTTATCAATCCATTAGACATTGTCCCTGATTTTATCCCTATTATTGGCTATGTAGATGACATTACCCTTATTGCATTTGTAATAAATGCTCTTCAAAAGGAACTTATTAAATTTGAAGATTGGGAAAGGAAAAATAAAAAAAGTGGAAAATCTAAATAGAATTATTCAATATTTACTCTACTTAATACGATCCATACATTTGCATGGAATTCACTCCCCTTTTGTTTTTCAAATTCATCAAGACTTAATTAAGGAAAGTATTCCTTTTTATATTTTTGACGAAATTGAGTCTGTTAGAGCCAAACTGTTACTCAGTGATAAAGCAATAAAAGTCAGAGATCTTGGAGCTTCAGGCAAAGGTGATGTATTAATAGAAAAGAAGATAAAAAAAATTGCAAAAACATCCCTTAAAAGTCCTAGAGATGCTCAACTTTTATTCCGATTGGTTTATCAGTTCAAGCCTTCAACTATTTTAGAATTGGGAACTTCTATGGGCATAACAACTTCATATTTAGCGAAGGCCAACCCAAAAGCGAAAATTATAAGCATAGAAGGCTCTAACAGTATTTCTAAAATTGCAGCTTTAAATCAAAGCAAATTAAACATTGAAAACATCAAATTAATCGTAGGGGATTTTAAAGACCATCTACCAAATGCTATTCAAGAATTAAAAAAATTAGACTTTGTCTTTTTTGATGGGAATCATCAAAAAGAGGCTACATTAAATTATTTTGAACATTGTCTAACAGCCGCCCATGAAGAAAGTATATTTGTTTTTGACGACATTTATTGGTCTAAAGAAATGCAAGAAGCTTGGTCAGCAATCAAAGCAAATCCAAAGGTTAGTATAAGTTTAGACTTATATAATATGGGAATTGTTTTCTTCAAAAGTAATCAAGCCAAAGAGCACTTTACCATTTATCATTAATTTTTAGCAGCTATCTAAGTATAAAACTATATTTGAGGTATTATGGAAGAACCAATTATAAAAGTTGAAAATTTAGTTAGAAACTTCAAATTAGGTAAACAAATTATTTACGTTCTTAAAAGTTTAAACTTTGAAGTTAAACGAAATGAATACTTAGCTTTAATGGGTCCTTCAGGTTCTGGAAAATCTACATTAATGAACCTTTTGGGATGTCTAGATACCCCCACTTCTGGAAAGTATACTTTAAATCTACAAGACGTCAGCCAACTAAATGACAATAAATTAGCTGAAATTAGAAATAAAGAAATTGGTTTTGTTTTTCAAACTTTTAATTTAT
Source organism: uncultured Flavobacteriales bacterium (assembly GCA_964552035.1). GTDB lineage: Bacteria > Bacteroidota > Bacteroidia > Flavobacteriales_E > Vicingaceae > CAZKFN01. The sequence continues at coordinate 64,992 of CAZKFN010000002.1, read as the reverse complement.
TACCAAGAGCAACGGCTTTAGATAATGTTGCACTCCCCTTAATTTATGCCGGTATTTCTAAAAATGAAAGAGAAAAGCGAGCTAAAGAAGTCCTAGAACAAGTAGGGTTAAGCGATAGAATTCATCACAAACCCAATGAGCTCTCTGGAGGACAAAGGCAGCGAGTTGCTGTAGCTAGAGCATTGGTAAACAATCCCTCTATAATACTAGCCGATGAGCCAACTGGAAATTTAGATAGTGTAACTTCCAATGAAATTATGGCTCTTTTTGATGAAATTCACAAAAAGGGAAATACCATTATTTTAGTTACTCATGAAGAAGATATCGCTTTGCATGCACATAGAATTATTCGACTAAAAGATGGAGAAATCGAAAAAGATGAAAAGAATAAAAACATCATTTCCTTCCATTAAGGTTAAACAAATTAGGTCGTTTTATTGTATTACTATAAAAAGAAAACAAAATGAAAATATATACTAAAGGTGGTGATAAAGGAATGACTTCCCTCATGGGAGGAACAAGGGTTCCCAAGCATCATATAAGAATAGAATCTTATGGAACAGTGGATGAATTAAATTCTCATTTAGGTTTATTAAGGGATGAAGAGGTTGATGAAGACACCCTAAGGGTAATTGAAATTATTCAGGACAGGTTATTTACCATTGGTTCTACGTTGGCTGCCGAACCGGAAAAAACAAGAATTAAACTCCCTAAAATTCGACCCGATGATATCACACTTTTAGAAAATGAAATAGATAGTATGCAGGCAGCTTTGCCACCAATGCGATCGTTTGTATTACCCGGTGGAAATAGATTTGTTTCTTACAGCCACATTTGTCGCTCTATCTGTAGAAGAGCAGAGAGAAATATTGTACATCTTGCAGAAAATGATAAAGTAGATGAAATTATCATTCAATATCTTAATCGACTTTCCGACTATTTCTTTACATTATCTAGAAAATTTACCCAAGAATTTGGCGTAAAAGAAGTAAAATGGGTCGCAAAAATAGACTAATCCGCCTATAGTCAGCAGGTTGAGATTGAATTATTATTCTTACTACTTTAGTTTGTTTATAAGGTCAAAAAAATTATTTTTGCGTTAACTTAAAAATAAGGGTAAAATGTACTGGACTTTAGAACTAGCATCATATTTAGAAGACGCACCTTGGCCTGCAACAAAGGACGAATTAATTGACTATGCCATACGTGCTGGTGCGCCATTAGAAGTAGTTGAAAATCTTCAAGAAATAGAGGATGAAGGAGAATCCTATGAAACCATAGAAGACATTTGGCCTGATTATCCCACAAAGGAAGACTTCTTTTTTAATGAAGATGAATACTAAAAGAAATTAGTGATTATCAAAAGCCATCTTTTTAAGTAAGATGGCTTTTTTTATGTTTTCCAAAGACTTGAGGTTGTTAATAAAGTCTTAACTTTGAAAACTATTTTTTGACTGTAAATTATATAGCGATATGTTCTCTTCAATAACAAGTACGATAAAGAAATTAGTGGGTAGTAAAGCTGATCGGGATATACGAGAAATTGGCCCTAAAGTTGAGTTAATAAAAAAGATATACCCTAGCCTAGCCACGCTGTCTAACGATGAATTACGTCAAAAAACAATTGAATTTAAAGAGCGTATAAATAATTATATAAAGGATGATATCGCTCAAGTTGAAGATTTAAAATCAAAAGCAGAAGCAGAAGAAAATGTCGACCTAAAAGAAGAACTCTATAAGCAATCTGATGAAAATGAAGAAAATATAAATGACAGATTAGAAGAAGTTCTCAATGAAATACTCCCGGAAGCTTTTGCAGTGATTAAAGAAACGGCCAAAAGATTCACAGAAAATGAAGAGGTTGTTGTTACAGCAAACGATAGGGATCGTGATATCGCTGCTCAAAGAGACAGCGTTATTATTAATGGAACAAAGGCCATTTGGAAAAATAGATGGATGGCTGCGGGGAGTGAGGTTCAATGGAGCATGATTCATTATGATGTTCAATTAATTGGGGGGATTGTATTGCATGAAGGGAAGATTGCAGAAATGGCTACTGGTGAAGGTAAAACTTTGGTAGCTACGCTCCCAGTATATCTTAATGCTTTAACAGGAAGAGGCGTTCACCTAGTAACTGTTAACGACTACCTCGCAAGAAGGGACTCCGAATGGATGGGCCCAATATTTGAATTTCATGGACTAACTGTTGATTGTATCGACAACCACCAACCGAATTCTGAAGAACGTAGAAAAGCCTATCAAGCCGATATCACCTATGGAACAAATAATGAATTTGGTTTCGATTATTTGCGTGATAATATGGCTAGAACGCCAGAAGATATTGTTCAAAGGAAACATCATTTTGCTATCATTGACGAGGTTGACTCTGTTCTAATCGACGATGCAAGGACTCCTTTAATTATTTCTGGCCCTACCCCTAAAGGTGATATTCATGAGTTTGCTGAATTAAAACCTGTTATTGAAAAATTAGCTTCTGCTCAAAGAAATCTAGTAAATACGCTAATTGCCGATGCCAAGAAAAAGCTTAGAGAAGAGATTGAAGACGATAAAGAGGCTAAAAAAGTTAATGAAGAAGGAAGAATGGCCTTACTTCGTGCTTTTAGAGGCCTACCAAAAAACAAAGCCCTCATCAAATTTTTAAGTGAGGATGGGATTCGTGCTCAATTACAAAAAACAGAAAACTTTTATTTGCAAGATCGCGGTAAGGAAATGCACATTATCGATGATGAATTGTATTTTGTTATCGATGAAAAAAACAATACCATTGAATTAACCGATAAGGGAATTGACCTTATTTCTACCAAGGAAATGGGCGAAAACTTTTTCATTCTTCCAGACATCAATATGGAAATTAATCAGATTGAGAATTCTGATATGGAAGAAGAGAAAAAGATGGCTGAAAAGGAAAAAATCATTCAAGATTATTCCATAAAAGCAGAAAGAATTCATACGGTTAACCAGCTCCTAAAAGCCTATACTCTTTTCGAAAAGGATACGGAATATGTAGTAATGGACAACAAGGTTAAAATTGTTGATGAGCAAACAGGCCGTATTATGGACGGAAGAAGATATTCCGATGGGCTGCACCAAGCAATTGAAGCCAAAGAAAACGTAACCGTTGAAGCAGCCACTCAAACCTATGCTACTGTTACTTTGCAGAACTTTTTCCGAATGTATCACAAACTTTCAGGAATGACAGGTACGGCAGAAACAGAAGCAGGTGAATTTTGGGATATTTACAAATTGGATGTAGTTGTTATTCCTACCAACAGACCAATAGCAAGAGATGATAGAGAGGATTTGGTTTTTAAAACTACTCGAGAAAAATACAATGCTGTAATCGAAGAAGTTGAAGTACTTGTCAGCCAAAACCGTCCGGTTCTTGTAGGTACAACATCGGTTGAGATATCTGAACTTTTAAGCCGAATGTTGAAGATGAAAAAAATTCGTCACAACGTTTTAAATGCTAAACTACACCAAAAAGAGGCAGATATTGTGGCAGAAGCTGGAAAGCCGGGCACGGTGACCATTGCTACAAACATGGCAGGTCGTGGTACGGATATTAAGCTAAGTCAAGAAGTAAAAGATGCTGGAGGTTTAGCCATTATTGGTACAGAAAGACATGAATCTAGACGAGTAGACCGTCAGCTACGTGGTAGAGCTGGTCGACAAGGAGATCCAGGAAGTTCTCAATTTTACGTTTCTTTGGAAGACAACTTGATGCGTTTATTTGGCTCTGCTAGAATCGCCAAATTAATGGATAGAATGGGGCTTGAAGAAGGAGAGGTAATTCAACATTCTATGATTACTAAATCCATTGAAAGAGCTCAAAAGAAAGTTGAAGAAAATAACTTCGGAATTCGTAAAAGACTTCTAGAATACGATGATGTTATGAACTCCCAAAGGGAAGTTATCTACAAAAGGAGAAGAAATGCATTGTATGGTGAACGCCTTAACGTCGATATTGCCAACATGATGTACGATAGTATTAGCTCTATTACAGAAGAAAGCCTTGAAGCACGAGATTATGAAAGCTTTAAAATGGATTTAATTCGAAACTTATCCATTGAGTCTCCATTAAAAGAAAGTGACTTTTTATCCAATAATCCAGATGAGATTATTGAATTGCTTTACCAAACCAGCCTAAAAAATTATCGTAAAAAATCAGAGCTTATTGCTAAAACTGCTTTTCCAGTAATTAAGCAGGTACATGAAGATGAAAGTAATAACTTCATCAATATTGTCGTACCGCTAACCGATGGAAAAAAGACCATTCAAGTGGTAACACCTCTAAAAGAAGCTTATGAATCCGAAGGTGAAATATTGATTAAAACCTTTGAAAAAAGCATTATCCTCGCTATGATCGATGATGCTTGGAAAGAACACTTAAGAGAAATGGATGATTTAAAACAATCCGTTCAAGGTGCAGTTTATGAACAAAAAGACCCTTTGTTAATCTACAAGTTTGAAGCTTTTGAGTTATTTAAACAAATGATTAACAAGATTAACAAAGAAGCCATTGGTTTCTTAATGAAAGGAAACTTACCTCAAAAAGAAGCTCAAGCCAAAGTTAAAGAAGCTCCTACTACTCAACGTACAAGGCCACAATACCAAACCAGTCGTTCTGAAGTAGGTGGTGAAAGTGGAACACCTAACACCCAAAGAAGGCAAAAACCTGAACCCGTTAAAGTAGAGAAAAAAGTAGGTAGAAATGAACCTTGTCCATGTGGTAGTGGTAAGAAATATAAACATTGCCACGGCCGTTAATAGAGGATCCCTTTTCACTTAAACACCGATAATCCAATAGGTTTTAAAAGCTTGCTATTTACAGAAATACTTTATCCTTTTATTTAGTAGAATCAATAAGTTCATTAAGCCTTTCTTAAGTAATTCTGCTTAATTTCCTTAACTTCGCAAGTTCTATTTTAAACATATTCGAATCAATCGATTTTTTAGCAAAGGATAGCTGAGTTAATGTCTAGTAAAAGCGATAATATTTTCCCCATATTTGAACAAATTCTCCCAAGAGAAGAAAAAGAAAAGTTATTAAATCAAAAGGCAAAAGTTGTTTGGTTAACCGGACTTAGTGGATCGGGGAAAACAAGTATCGCAATAAATGTAGAACGTCAGCTTCACAAGGAAGGTTTTTTAACCCAATTACTTGATGGAGATAACATTCGAAGTGGAATCAACAACAATTTAGGGTTTTCTAATGAAGATAGAAAAGAAAATATCCGAAGAATAGCAGAAATTTCTAAGTTATTTATCAATTGTGGAATCATTACCATCAATTGTTTTGTTAGTCCTACAAAAGAAATTAGACAAAGAGCAAAAGACATTATAGGAAAACAAGATTTTATTGAAGTTTTTATAGATACCCCCCTAGAAGTTTGTGAAAAAAGGGATACCAAAGGACTTTACAAAAAAGCAAGAGCTGGAGAAATCGAAAATTTCACAGGTATTAATGCTCCTTTTGAAGCTCCAACAAATGCATTAAAAATAGAAACTGTTGGCAAGTCTATAGAAGAGTCTGCTAAATTATTATTCGATTACCTTCTACCCATAATTAAGAAAGCATAATTAGATATGGAAACATACAACTTAACACATCTAAAGGAATTAGAATCAGAAGTTATTTTTATCCTCCGCGAAGTCATCTCGCAATTTGAAAATCCTGTACTTCTATTTTCGGGAGGAAAGGATTCTATCGTTTGTGCTCACCTTGCAAGAAAGGCATTTTGGCCTTCTAAGATCCCTTTTCCCTTGATGCATATAGATACAGGGCATAACTTTCCTGAAACGATTCAATTTAGAGATCAATTTATTAAAAAAATAGATGCCGATCTTATTGTAGCTTCAGTACAAGAATCAATTAACGACGGAAAAGTAAGAGAAGAAAAAGGGATTAATGCCAGTAGAAATAGTTTACAAACTGTTACTTTATTAGATGCTTTAGAAGAACATAAGTTTGATGCTGCTATAGGGGGTGCTCGTAGAGATGAAGAAAAGGCTAGAGCTAAAGAGCGCTTTTTTTCACATCGGGATGAATTTGGACAATGGGATCCAAAGAATCAGCGTGCTGAGTTGTGGAATCTTTTTAATGGATTCAAACATTATGGAGAAAGCTTTAGGGTATTTCCTATTAGCAACTGGACGGAAATGGACGTTTGGCAATATGCGCTAGCTGAACGTTTAGAACTGCCTTCTCTATATTTTTCTCATGAGAGAGAATGTTTTGAAAGAGACGGAGTTGTAATGGCAACATCGGAATACATTCAACAAAAAGAGAATGAACAAACAAAGCTGATGAAAGTAAGGTTTAGAACTATTGGCGATATGACTTGTACTGGAGCGGTTAAATCTGATGCTGATAGCTTAGAAAAGATTATTGAAGAAGTTGCCTCAACAAGAACCACTGAAAGAGGTGGACGATCCGATGACAAACGCTCAGAGACAGCAATGGAAGATAGAAAAAAACAAGGATATTTTTAACATTTTAAACAAATCTATATAAAATGGCTATAGCCAAAACACATACAGACTTAAGAGATAGAAGCAAATCTTTTTCTATAGCTATTCTTGGAATAACTAAGGATATCCAACCAGATCATACAGAAAAGGAAGTTTTAAAACGGCTAATAAATAGTGGAATAACTGTAGGAATAAATACAGAGTTAGCTTTTAAAAGCCAACCTAGAAGTGAATTTAATTCCCATTTAAGTATAGTTATTGATCAAGTTTTAGCCTGCAAGTTTTGTATTGATTTATTAATAAACTTAAATACCGATATCAATTTAAAATCTGCCGAAGAAATTAATAATGAAGCAAGTGAGTTAATCTCAATCTTTACTTCTCTGATTAAAAAAAGCAATTAAAATTTAATATAAACTACTACAATTCAATTTTTATGAGCTCCTATTTAGACATGCAACTACTACGCTTTTCAACAGCAGGTAGTGTAGATGATGGAAAAAGCACTTTAATTGGAAGACTATTGTACGATAGTAAATCTATATTTGAAGACCAATATGAGGCCATAGAACTTTCAAGTAAAAAGAAAGGAGATGAACATATCAATTTAGCTCTTCTAACAGATGGTTTGCGTTCTGAAAGAGAACAAGGAATCACCATAGATGTAGCTTATCGATATTTTGCTACACCAAGGCGAAAGTTTATCATAGCCGATACACCGGGTCATATTCAATATACTAGAAATATGGTAACGGGTGCTTCCACTTCCAATTTGTCTATTATTTTAATTGATGCTAGAAAGGGTATTGTAGAACAAACACATAGACACACCTTCCTAGCCTCACTTTTAGGAATTCCGCATGTAGTGTTTTGTGTTAATAAAATGGATTTGGTAGATTATAGCGAAGAAGCTTTCTTAGAAATAAAAAAGAAAACAGAAGCATTTGTAAGTAAGTTAAACATTAGAGATGTTAAATTTATTCCAATTAGCGCACTTCATGGGGACAACATTGTCAATAAGTCTAAGGATATGGATTGGTACGATGGAGGAACACTTTTGTATCTTTTAGAGAACGTTCATATTGGGAGCGATGAAAATCATATTGACTGTAGATTTCCCATACAAACAGTAATTCGACCACAATCAGACAAATTTCATGATTATAGGGGCTATGCAGGAAGAATAGCGGGAGGTATATTCAAAAAAGGAGATAAGGTGGTTGCCTTGCCTTCTGGTTTTTCATCAAGGATAAAAAGCATAGAAACTATGGATGGGGAAATTGAAAAAGCCTTCTCACCCATGTCTGTGAGCATAACTTTAGAAGATGATATAGATATTAGTCGTGGCGACATGATTGTTAGAGAAAACAATCAACCAAGAATTGGGCAAGATATAGAATTAATGGTTTGCTGGTTGGGCAATAATCCTCTTCAAATAGGTGGGAAATATGCAATTAAACACACAACTAACGATGTTCGTTGTATTATTAAAGATATTCGCTATAAAGTAAATATCAATACACTTCATCGAATAGAAGATGATAAAAACATCGGCATGAATGATATTGCAAGAATAAAAATTCGAACAACACAACCACTTTATTTTGATTCATATCGAAGAAATAGAAATACAGGAAGTCTAATTATTATTGATGAAGCGACTTTTGAAACAGTGGGTGCCGGAATGATCGTTACCTAATAAATTTAGGATTTTAATTGTTTTAAATATCTGTCTATACTGCTATTTTTACCAAAAACAACCAAAACATCATTTTCCTCGAATTTCATATTTGGCCGAGGCATACCGGTAACAATTTGCTTGCTTTTATTCCGACCTAAAAGTCCTTGATGCTTCTTATTTCTTAAAATCGTGATAATGTTCAATTCATATTTTTCTCTAAAATTAGAATTCACAATGGTTTTACCGATTAAAGATTTGCATAAGTCCACTTCTGAGACTAAATAATCTTCATCAATTTCGAAATTATCAATACTCCCTCTAAGGTTTATTTTTTTAGTTAATCGCTCGGCAAACTCTTGTTCTGGATGTATAATTTGGTCTACGCCCATGGCTTCAAAAATTGTATCTTGTATATTGGAAGAAGAACGAGCAATAATTCGAGCTTTACATATTTTCTTTACAATAGCCGTACTCATTATAGCCATTCCTTCATTGGCGCTCATGGCCATAATTGCAATATCTGTATTTTGTAATGGAAGAGCTCGATAAGAATTCTCATTTGTAGCATCCATGGTAACTGCATGTGCTACTTTATCTTTAATCATGTCTATCTTTTGAGGATCTTTATCTGCTACAACCACCTCATTCCCTGAATTGGCAAGGTGTATAGCTAAAGCCATTCCGAAATTTCCGAGACCAAATATTACTATTTTCATAAGGCTAATTTAATCATTCAATTTTATACTCCAATGAGCTAATTATCTAGTTTATTAAAATGTTTTCTTTGGGATATTCATATTCTTGAGTAGCCACATCTTTTAACATTCCTGCCATTAAGTTGATTAATCCTATACGCCCAAAAAACATCATAAAAATAACCACATATCTACTGGTTGTAGATAAATAAGGAGTTATTCCCAAAGAAATCCCTGTTGTACTATATGAAGATACAATTTCTACAACAATCTCTATAAGAGTGAACTCCGGATTTAAAATAAGCAACAACAAAATCCCTGAACTAATGGAAATCAATGAAATAATTATAATGGCAAAAGCTCTACGGACAGCATCAGGAGAGACCCTCCTTGTACCAATCTCTATAAAAGGTTTATTTCTAGCTGTTGAAAAAATATTTAAAGTTGCTAAAGCAAAAGATGAGGTCTTTATCCCACCACCTGTTGAACCAGGAGAAGCGCCAATCCACATTAAAAATATCATAATTAATAATCCAGGAGGTGTAAAATTTGTATAATCAACAGTTGTATACCCACAAGTTCTGGCAGTTACAGAAGAGAACATAGCCGTTGTCCATTTGCCAAAAAAAGTATCGTCAGCTAATAAAACACTATTGTATTCCGAAATTAGAAAGAAAAATGTTCCGAAAAAAATTAAAATTATAGTCGTGTAAACCACAATTTTTGTATTTAGAGTAATTAATCTTGCCAAAAACTTTTTCTTGTTTCTTCTAAACAGATTCAAGGTAAACTGTTTGATGTATTTTATAAAATTAAAGGAAATAAAATAACCCAAACCACCAAATATTATTAAACCCATTACTACCCATTGTAAGTAATAATTAAATCTATAATCAACCCCTTGAAAACTATCGGGTAAGGTAGAAAATCCTGCATTCGTATATGCAGAAACAGTATGAAAAATAGCGAAAAATTCAGGATTTTCTATAGGTAAGTCCTTGATTGCATCATAAATCAACAAAGCCCCTACTCCTTCAATAATTAATGAAAACACTACAATTCGCATGGTAATTTGCATGATGTTATTAAGTTGATCTCCACCTAAAAAATCCTTCATTAAAAGCCCTTCTTTAAAGGAACCCCCACTTTTAAAGAAATAGGCAAAAAAGGAAGTAAAAGTCAACATTCCTAATCCTCCTAATTGAATAAGTCCTAAAATAATACTCTGTCCAAAAGTTGTGAAATCTGTTCCTACTTCAAGCACTAATAAACCATTAACACATACTGCACTAGTAGCAGTAAACAAAGCATCAGAAAAATTAATAGGAAACATTGTTGCAGATGGTAACATCAATAAAAAGGTACCTGAGATTATAGCAATCAAATAGCTTCCAATAAAAAGTATAGCAGGATTAAAATAATAACTGAAAACAAAACGCATTAGAAAGGTAAGACGTATAAGAAAATACCCTAGCAATCCATACTCTAATAATCCACGGCTGTCAAACAAACTTTGTAGAACATCTCCCTCATAATTAATATAAGCTAGTAAAAGTTCAAACAACAATAAAAAAATTAGGATTATTAAGCTAACACCTGCATTCTTTCTTTTAGACATTTCATATCGTGAAATCCAATACTTCCTAATATTTAGGAAAATAAGCAGTACTAAAACAACAGGCAATAGCAACAATAGCTCTTTGCTTAAGATAGTACCATAGTGAACAAAGCCAAAATCAAAAATCAGAAAGGCGATTAATGCTAAATCTAGAAAACCAATTAAAAAGTTTAATCTTTTTAAATTCCCAAACATTGTCTTTTATGGCTTTATATTAAATAGCTAAAGGATTAATACTTTGCGAAAGTAATGTTTTTGTCTTTGAACTTTTCAATTTTTACAACTGTATTTATAGGTAACTTATTAAAAAGCTTTATAGGTGGAAATGTATATTTAAAAATTTTCACTATTTTACATCTAATGAATTAACTTATTCCCAAAATTAACACAAACCCTTTAAGTATGAAAAACAAAGGATATCAAAATCTGACTGTCAATAACTTAATGAAAATACTTCTAACTTATGGAAGTAATACAATAACTTTATAAAAAAACTTTAAAAAGTTGGCCTAAATTGAGAGCTATTTATGAGCCCTTAAAAGGGGTTAATGAAAAAAATCAATACATTTGCAAATTGGATTTTATCCTTTTTATGCTTTTACATATTGATTTAATATAAACAACTTAGGTATCACTATGAAAGCATTGTTACTATTGGATAATATATTAAACTTTTTTTGAATAGCTAAACTTATGCCAGCTAATAACTTTAATAAAACCAACTATTCGATTATTAAGAAAATAACAGAACTATTACAATCTATTATTCTGTTAAATTTAATTTCTAATAAATTACCTAGGTATGTCATTCTCAGAAGAAAAATATTTAACCTTTTTGAAATATATGAGTTAATAATCTCATACCTTTTAATTCATTTAACTAATAAAGTTCAGCAAACACTCTTTAATTATTATAAATTAATAATTAATACAATTTCCAACACTTTTATAGCTAAGCTAGCTATAGTGAATTTAAATGGATTTGAAAGACTCCTTTTACATTTTGTGAACTTCATATATAGGAATGAAGTCCACCTAAAGTTTAAAAATAAAAAGCCGAATCAAATGCCACTTAGCTTTTTATTAATTAATCAAATAAACCTACGCTATGACTAAAGGAATACCAAGTAGTATATTTATATTTATTGCAGCCTTTTCCTTATTATTTGCTCCCACCGAACAAGTAGTTGCAGAAGAAAACTATAATGTCCTCAACAAAACAAATATAGAAGAAGCTACTGATTATTATCAACAATGGGCTCCACCATGCTCGTTGACCGTTAACTTAGGAAATGACACCAGCTTTTGTGACAATAATCCTATACTCCTAGATGCGGGAAATTTTCCTGGTGCAACCTATTTATGGAATGATAATTCTACGAATCAAACCCTTCAGGTAAATACAAGTGGACAGTATTATGTAACAGTAATTGCTAATGGATGTGTAGGAACAGACACTATTAATATAACTGTTTATCCTTCTTTAAGCATTCAACTTAGCAGAATTTATATTTGTGAAACCGATAGTGCATTTATTTTTGGTCAATATAGGAATATCGATTCTACTTATTATGATACCCTAACTTCTATCAATGGATGTGATATCATTTTAGAACAAGACCTTATTGTTATTCCAATTCCAACAACTGACATTGGAACTGATTCTATTTGCCCTGGAGATAGTGTTCAAATTTTTGGTCAATATCAACACATCCCAGGAACATACTTCGATACACTAGTAGGCTCAAACGGTTGTGATAGTATTCTTAGCAGATCCCTATTTATCAAACCTATACATAATATTAATTTAGGTAATGATACTACTTTTTGCGAGCGAGATTCTATCATTTTAGATGCTGGCGCTGGAGCTACTTCTTATACGTGGATGAACGGTTCTGGTGCTCAATTCAGTCAGCGCACTTTTGTTGTTCATACTGCCGGGACTTACTTTGTAGAGGTAGATTTGAATGGATGTATTACCTATGATACAATTAACATCAACACCTTCAACTCACCCATCGTACATTTAAGTGACCTAGATATTTGCCAAGGAGATAGCATACAAATTTTTGGAACTTATAGAAATACCGCAGGCACCTATTACGACACCCTTGCAACCGTTAACGGCTGTGATAGTATTCTCGTTCAAGAGTTAAGAGTTAACCCAAACTCAAATACCGATTTAGGTAAAATTCATATTTGTAATGGGGATAGTTTACAAATATTTGGACAGTACCAAAAATCCTCGGGAATATATAAAGATACACTCACAAATATACATGGTTGTGACAGCATCTTATCCATAGAATTAATCTTAGATTCATTAGCATATACTACCTTAGGAGAAGTATCTATTTGTGATGGCGATAGTATTCAGATTTTTGGCCATTATCGAAATATTGCAAGGATATATACCGATACTTTGCAAGCAGCCAACGGCTGCGACAGTATCGTATCTCAAGAATTAAAAATTAAACCTATTCCCAAAACTACCTTACCAGTTGTATCAATTTGTGACAATGACAGCATTCTAATTTTTGGAAATTACAGAAAAACAGCCGGAATTTATAAGGATACTCTACAAGCTGCTAACGGTTGTGATAGTATTGTCTCTCAAGAATTATTTATTGACTCTATTATTAATAATAACCTTGGCCCTGTTAACATCTGCGACGGAGACAGCATTCAAATCTTTGGAATTTATCAAAGTATTGCTGGAGTTTATACCGATACCTTACAATCTGCAGCCGGATGTGACAGCATAGTTACCACTACCCTAATTGTTGACCCTATTCATGCTTTCAGCTTAGGAAATGACACCGCCTTCTGTGCTGGAGACTCTCTAATATTAGATGCCGGTGCTGGTGCTACTTCTTATCAGTGGAACAACGGTACTTCTTCTAATTTTACTCAACAAACCCTTACCGTAACTCAAACTGGAACTTATTTCGTAGCTGCTACTTTGGGTGCATGTGTAACTTATGATACCATTAATGTAACGGTACATCCTATTCCAACTATAAATCTACCTAACATTAACATTTGCCAGGGCGACAGTGCCTTAATCTTTGGAAGTTATGAAAGTGTAGCAGGAATTTATACCGACACTTTAACTTCAGCTCTTGGTTGTGATAGTATTGTCTCTCAAGAATTATTTATTGACTCTATTATTAATAATAACCTTGGCCCTGTTAACATCTGCGACGGAGACAGCATTCAAATCTTTGGAATTTATCAAAGTATTGCTGGAGTTTATACCGATACCTTACAATCTGCAG
>CAZKFN010000002.1:0-51128 GCA_964552035.1 uncultured Flavobacteriales bacterium | reverse complement strand
ACAAACCCTTACCGTAACTCAAACTGGAACTTATTTCGTAGCTGCTACTTTGGGTACATGTGTAACTTATGATACCATTAATGTAACGGTACATCCTACTCAAAGCACTAACCTTCCAAATATTTATTTATGCCAGGGCGACAGTGCCTTAATCTTTGGAAGTTATGAAAATATAGCTGCCACCTATTACGATACGTTAAACACAATTCATGGTTGTGATAGTATTATATCACAACAATTAGTAGTAGATACTATTATTAACAACAACTTAGGAACCTATACTATTTGTGATGGAGACAGTATACAAATTTTTGGAATTTATCAAAGTATTGCTGGAGTTTATACCGATACCTTACAATCTGCAGCCGGATGTGACAGCATAGTTACCACTACCCTAATTGTTGACCCTATTCATGCTTTCAGCTTAGGAAATGACACCGCCTTCTGTGCTGGAGACTCTCTAATATTAGATGCCGGTGCTGGTGCTACTTCTTATCAGTGGAACAACGGTACTTCTTCTAATTTTACTCAACAAACCCTTACCGTAACTCAAACTGGAACTTATTTCGTAGCTGCTACTTTGGGTACATGTGTAACTTATGATACCATTAATGTAACGGTACATCCTACTCAAAGCACTAACCTTCCAAATATTTATTTATGCCAGGGCGACAGTGCCTTAATCTTTGGAAGTTATGAAAATATAGCTGCCACCTATTACGATACGTTAAACACAATTCATGGTTGTGATAGTATTATATCACAACAATTAGTAGTAGATACTATTATTAACAACAACTTAGGAACCTATACTATTTGTGATGGAGACAGTATACAAATTTTTGGAATTTATCAAAGTTTAGCAGGAGTTTACACCGATACGCTTCAAGCTATTTCTGGTTGTGATAGCGTGGTAAGTAGAACCTTAACTGTAAATCCTACTCCTAATGTAAATTTAGGAGGTATAGACACCATTTGTAGGGGAGATTCTATACTTCTTGATGCAGGTCCTGGCGGCACTTCTTATCGTTGGATGAACGGCTCATCTTCTGCTTATCACAACCAAACGTTCTCCGTAAACGATAGTGGATTTTACTTTGTTCAAGTAACTATTGGCTCATGTTCTGCATCTGACACTGTAGAAATAAAAGTTATAGAACCCGTTTATACCCAATTACCAGATATAGAAATTTGTGACGGGGATAGCATTATAGTCTTTGGAAATTATGTCAGTACAGCAGGTGTTTATGAAGATACTTTAGCATCTTTTTTAACTTGCGACAGTATTCTTCTTCAAGAAATCATTGTTAATCCTAAAGATCTCACCACCGATAGTGTGGAGATTTGTAATGGCGACAGTTTATTTGTGGGGGGAGCTTACCAAACTGCAGATGGAGTTTATTATGACACCTTACAAAACATCAACAGCTGCGATAGTGTAATTGTTACTGTTCTTCAAATTAAAGATTCTTTACTCACCCAAGTTAAGGACAGCATTTGCTGGGGTGATAGTATTTTAATCGGTGGAAGTTATGAATCTACCCCAGGCATTTACTATGAAACTTTAGTTTCTGCATTTGGCTGTGATAGTATTATTGAAGTAGATTTATATGTTGCTCCAAAAATTAATCTAACACTCTCAGCTAACCCCAATAAGATTAAAGCAAATAGAACTAGATCTTCTCAACTAAATGCCATAGGAAATGGCACAATCAGCTGGTCACCTGGCGACTTTTTAAGTTGTACTAATTGTCCAAATCCACTTGCAAATCCTGAGGAGACTACCCTATATACCGCTAGAATAGATTCAAGTGGTTGTATTAGAACAGACACAATAACAATAATAGTAGATGATAATTTATTTATTCCTGAAGGTTTCTCTCCAAATGGAGATGGGGTAAATGATTTATTTGAAATCATTGGAATAGATAATTATCCAGATAATAAAATCATCATATTTAATAGGTGGGGTGATAAAGTATATGAAGCATCTCCCTACAAAGGAGATTGGGATGGAGTAAGTCGTACTGGAATTAGTACCAACAATAAACTTCCAGCTGGAACATACTTTTACATCTTGGATTTAGGTAAAAATTCTCGAGAAGGACAGCGAGTATATAAAGGTACTGTCTACATAAATGATTAAAACATGAGAATGATTAATAAATACATACTAACCATTACATTACTTGCCATTTCAAGTCTTGCAATGTCACAACAAGAGTTGATGTTTACTCATTACATGCACAATAAGTCGCTTGTAAATGCTGGAGCAACTGGAAGTGATAATGCCATTAGTTTTATGGCTTTTCATCGTAGCCAATGGGCTACTTTTCAAGGAGCTCCTACCACGCAAAACCTTAGTTTTCAAATGCCCTTAAAAACTCAAAACTTAGGACTGGGATTAGATATTTTTAACGACCAATTAGGCCCAGTAAAGAATCTAGGGATAAACACCAACTATGCCTATCATCTTAAAATTAACGATGAAGCAAAATTAGGTTTGGGATTAAGATTAGGAATCAACCATTATTCTAACAATTTATCTAGACTTAAAATCGTGGAAAGCAATGATGTTGCTTTTAATGAGGATATAGAAGGAAAAATTTCACCCAATATAGGTTTTGGTGCTTTCTATTATGACAAGCACTACTTCTTAGGAATTTCTGTTCCAAAGTTTATAAGAAATGGTTATGATATTAAAGATTCTCTTGGAACGAGACATACCATTTCCCGAGATGAATATCATTATTATTTTATGGGAGGGGCAACCATTGATTTAAGTAAAAATGGAGAATATCAATTACAGCCATTCCTTCTTATAAGAATGGCAGAGGGTGCACCAGTTCAAGCAGACATAGCCAGCAACTTTATCTATAGAAAACAACTAAGTACAGGCCTATTTTATAGAACAGGAGACGCTATAGGATTATTATTAGGTTACACTTTTAAGGATGCCTTAACTTTAGGATATAGCTATGACTTTTCCTTCAGAGATGCTACATACAGATATAATGGAGGTAGCCATGAAGTAATGCTTAAATACAGCATTGGTTATAGTCGCTTCTATAATCGTTATCAATGGATTAGAGCTAGAACATTTTAAAATATTTATTTTAAGTCTGGTAAGGATTAAGAATTGAGCCCACTTTTGAAATATGAATAGAGTATGAATTTTCACACTCCAACTAATAATAGGGAAAAGACTGATTTGTTATAAACTTTAAAAAGCCAATTTCAATTTAGTTTTGCAGCATTTACAGTCAAATTCTTTAGCTACCTTTGTATTATGAGTTATTTAGATACTTTAAATCCGGCACAACGCGCAGCAGTAGAACATACAGAAGGTCCTTCTATGGTTATTGCAGGTGCGGGGTCAGGCAAAACAAGGGTATTAACCTATCGCATCGCACATTTAATGAAAAAAGGAGTAGATCCCTTTAATATCCTAGCACTAACTTTTACCAATAAGGCAGCTAGGGAAATGAAAGACAGAATCTCAAGGATAACCAGTCCACAAGAGTCAAAAAACCTTTGGATGGGTACTTTCCACTCTGTTTTTGCTAGGATATTACGCGCTGAAGCGGAAAAATTGCATTATCCTTCCAATTTTACCATCTACGACACTGCAGATACTAAATCACTTCTCAAAACCATTATTAAAGAATTGGGATTGGATGATAAAAGTTATAAGCACAACCTCGTAGCCAATAGAATATCAGCTGCAAAAAATAATTTACTCTCAGCTGCAGCCTATAATAATAACACAAGCATACAAGCTGAAGATCGTCAGATGGCTAAACCAAAAATTGGAGAAATATATAGCATTTATGAACGACGTTGTTTTAAAGCTGCTGCCATGGATTTTGATGACTTATTATTTAAAACAAACATCCTACTAAGAGACTTCCCTGACATTTTATACAAATATCAACATCGATTTAAATATATATTAGTAGACGAATATCAAGATACTAATTTCTCGCAATACCTTATTGTAAAAAAGTTAGCTGCACTCAATGAAAATGTTTGTGTAGTTGGCGATGACGCTCAAAGCATTTACTCATTTCGTGGTGCAAACATTCAGAACATCCTCAATTTCCAAAGAGATTATCCAGATTGTAAGGTATTTAAATTAGAGCAAAATTATCGGTCAACAAAAAACATCGTTAATGCTGCCAATCAAATCATAGAAAATAATAAGGAGCAATTAGAAAAAACAGTTTGGACGGATAATAATGAAGGGGCTAAAATCAAAGTTAAAGGTAGCCTCACAGACAATGAAGAAGGGAGGTTAGTCGCAAATTCCATCTTAAATAAAAAAGCAGAAACCAAAGCTGATAATAAAGATTTTGCTATCCTATATCGAACCAACATGCAATCGAGAGCTATGGAGGAAGCGCTACTCAAAAGAGATATTCCTTATAAAATTTATGGTGGCACCTCTTTTTATCAAAGGAAGGAAATCAAAGACTTACTGGCATATTGTAGGCTAACAATAAACCCCGATGATGATGAAGCATTAAAAAGAGTGATTAATTATCCCAGAAGAGGAATTGGAAAAACAACTCTTGATAAGGTTATTATTCTCGCAAATGAGCAAGAGAAAAGCTTGTGGAAAATTATAGAATCTCCTCAAGTTGAAACTTTGGGAATTAATGTTGGAGCAAAAAATAAGATTAGACATTTTGTAAGCATGATTAAAGGATTCCAAAATTTAGCTAAACAAAAGGATGCTCATGAAATTATAGAAGAAATTGCCAAAACTTCTACCATACTAAACGATTTGTTTTCTGATAAAACACCTGAAGGAATCGCCAAATATGACAACATTATGGAGCTCTTGAACGGAGTAAAAGAGTTTATTGGAGATGAGGGAGAGGGTTTAAAAAGTGCCGTTCCTATTCCAGAAGGAACGCTTAGCGAAGAACAAAGCCAAAAATCGCTTGCCGTTTATTTACAAGACATTGCACTTTTAACAGATGCAGATTCTAATAAAACAGAAGACATGAACAAGGTTTCGTTAATGACCGTACATGCAGCTAAGGGTTTGGAATTTCCTTATGTCTTTATTGTAGGAATGGAAGAAAATCTATTCCCTTCTCAGTTGGCTTTAAACTCAAGAAGCGATTTAGAAGAAGAAAGAAGACTTTTTTACGTAGCTTTGACACGTGCCGAGAAGGAAGTACACATATCGCATTCAGCTAGTAGATATCGCTGGGGAAATGTTATCTATTGTGAACCAAGTAGATTTATCGAAGAAATTGACCCTAAGTATTTGGAATATGACCAAGTTCAAGAAGAAACTACTACCTTTGAGAAAGATAGAAGCAACTACTTTCGATCAACTAAGCCCACACAAAGAGCAAATATTAAGTCAACAAAAAGTAATGGTATGTCAATGACAAAGAAAAAGAATTCTCAAAAATCTCAGAAAAAAGTAATTCCCCCATTTAAGAAAATGGTAAGTGTAGATGATGCAAATAGAGAGGTAGATCCTAGTTTCGTTTCAACAGCCCAAAAAATTAAAGAAGGAATGAGAGTAGATCATCGTCGTTTTGGGAAAGGGATAGTCAATAAAATTGAAGGGGAAGAACCCAATAGAAAAGCAACTATAGAATTCGAAAAATTAGGAGAAAAACAACTCCTATTAAAATTTGCTAAACTCCGCATACTAAGAGACTAATAATAACTCAACTTAAAAAAAGTAACAACAAAAATATGCAATATAATACTGCAAGACCAAGAATGATTATTCCTGAATATGGTCGACATATTCATGACCTAGTTGAACATGCAACTAAAATAGAAGACAAAACTGAACGTACTAGAATGGTAGAGGCCATCATTGAGGTTATGGGGCAAATGAACCCTCACCTTAGAGATGTAGCAGACTATAACCACAAACTTTGGGATCATATTTTTATCATTTCAGATTTTAAACTAAATATAGACTCCCCTTATCCACAACCTCAGCCGCTTCACTTAAAAACAAAACCCAAGAAGATGGCATATCCAGAAAATAATATTCGCTATAAGCACTACGGAAGAGGGGTTGAATTATTGGTTAAAAAAGCCGTTGAATTAGAGGAAGGTGATGAAAAAAATGCCCTAATAGAATCTATAGCTAACTTAATGAAAAAACATTATTTAAGCTGGAGTAGGAATACAGTAGATGATAAAATTATTTGGCATGACCTGAAAAAAATATCCAGAGGAAAACTTGAGATTAATGAAGAAAAGGAGTTGCTCTCAATGAAAGACATTAACATAAGAACTATTAATTCTTCCAGTAAGGAAGTTAGAAAAAAGAAAAGAAAAGTATATAGAAAAAAGAAAGTTTAAAATAAATGGGTGTTTTTGAAATTAATGGCGGGAAACAATTAAAAGGAGAGCTAATTCCTCAAGGAGCAAAAAACGAAGCGCTACAAATTCTTTGTGCAGTACTACTTACACCAGAAGAGGTTACAATACACAACCTTCCAGATATCATAGATGTTAATCGTTTAATCGGACTTTTAAAAGATTTAGGTGTAAAAGTAGAGAAAGTCAAAGAAGGCAGTTATAAATTTAAAGCCGATGAAATAGATATTGAATATCTCAATACAGAAGCATTTAAACAAAAAGGGAGTAGCCTACGTGGTTCGGTCATGATTCTCGGCCCTCTACTTTCTCGCTTCGGGAAAGGTTATATTCCGCGCCCTGGTGGTGATAAAATAGGAAGAAGAAGATTAGATACTCACTTTATAGGATTTGAAAAGCTAGGCGCAAAATTTATTTATAACCAAGATAATAAGTTTTATAAAGTAGAAGCAGGAGATCTTAAAGGTGCATACATGCTTTTAGATGAGGCATCGGTTACAGGTACAGCAAATATCATCATGGCAGCTGTTCTAGCAAAAGGGAAAACTTCTATTTATAATGCAGCTTGCGAACCCTACCTTCAACAATTATGTAAAATGCTCAACAGCATGGGTGCAAAGATTACAGGCATTGGTTCTAACCTTGTACATATAGAAGGGGTTGAATACCTTAGCGGTTGCGAACATAGAATTCTACCCGACATGATTGAGATTGGTAGTTTTATTGGCCTAGCAGCAATGACCCAATCCGAAATAACCATTAAAGATGTTTCTTATAAAAACCTTGGAGTAATTCCTTCCACTTTTTCTAAAATGGGAATCCAAATAGAATTAAGAGGAGATGACCTGTATATTCCTGCTCAAGAAATTTATGAAATCGAAACCTTTATCGACGGTTCTATTATGAACATTTCCGATGCTCCATGGCCTGGATTTACACCGGATTTATTAAGCATTATCCTAGTTGTAGCTACCCAAGCTAAAGGCTCCGTTCTTATTCATCAAAAAATGTTTGAAAGCCGTTTGTTTTTTGTAGACAAACTCATTGATATGGGGGCACAAATCATTTTATGTGATCCTCACAGAGCTACAGTGATTGGATTAGAAAGAAAAACTCAATTGCGTGGAATTCAAATGACCTCACCAGACATTCGAGCAGGAGTGTCGTTACTAATAGCAGCTCTTTCTGCTAAAGGGAAAAGTACCATACACAACATTGAACAAATTGACCGTGGATATGGAAATATAGATCAAAGATTAAATGCCATTGGCGCAGATATTAAAAGACTTTCGTAATAAGATGAAAAAAACAATCCTTTTTAGCTTCATTATCCTTTTTAGCCTAAGTTCTCAAGCTCAAAAAAACAAAACAAAAAACTTAGAAGTAGGATTAGAAATTGGAAACCTAGCTCCTGAGCTAAGCTTTCCCGATCCAAACGGTAAGATTATTTCCCTGTCCGAACTAAAAGGCTCCGTTGTATTAATAGACTTCTGGGCTGCATGGTGCAATCCATGTCGTGCTGCTAACCCTGGATTAGTGAAAACGTATAAAAAATATAAAGACACAAAATTTGTAAACGGTAAAGGGTTCACAGTATATAGCTATTCCCTTGACCAAAATAAAAGTGCTTGGCAAAATGCCATCATGAAAGATGGTCTATTATGGCCCTATCATGTAAGTGATTTGGCAGGCTGGAATGCTAAAGGCGCTCTGAGGTATCAAGTTCGTTCCATTCCACAAACGTTTTTAATTGACGGAGACGGAATTATAATCGGTAAAGGAGCTACAGTAAGAGGGGTTAACCTAGATATCTTATTAGAGAATTTAAAAAAGTAAACCTTTAAAACTCCTGCTTTATCTTTTCTACTATCTTCGCTACAGCGGGGCAAATTCTACTATTTGTAGCTGTCAAGTCTAAAATTTGATGCATTCTTTTTCTGTTGGTATGAGGATATTCACGACATGCTTTAGGACGTATATCATAAACTTTACACTTATTATCTTCTCCAAGAAAAGGACAAGGGGAGCTTTGCAAAACCTGATCTCCCTCTTCATCTGTTTGTAAATACTTATCGTAAAACTCAACTACTTTTATTTTAAAATGTGCCGCCATTCGTTCAATATCCTTATTGGTAAAAATTGGAGAAGTAGTTTTACAACAATTAGCACAACTTAAACAGTCAATTTCTTGAAAAACCTTTTCGTGTTGTTTATGAAAAAGAGCATCTAAATTTTTAGGAGGATGTCTTTCTAACTTTTTAAAAAACTTATTGGTTTCCTTCTTTTTGCTTTTTGCAGTATTAATTAAGCGTTTATATTCATCCTCCATGAAGATGCAATTTAAGACTTTATGGCTCGTAACATTTCTCTTTTTCCATTTTTTGGACCTGGGAGTTTTTCAATTTCAAACCCAACCTCTGCTAACAACCTTCTTATAACACCTTTAACACAATAGGTAAGTAAAATTCCATCCGTTTCCATGGCCCGGAATATTTTTTTAAAAATTTCCTTTTCCCACATCTCCGCTTGCTTTTCTGGAGCAAAAGCATCATAATAAACCACATCATACAGTACTTCAAAACTATAATCTCGTAAATCAGCCTTAATCTTTTTCAAACTAAGATTAGCATTTAGGGAAATTAATTCCTCCCATTTACTTTTGTGAATTTGATAAAATAATTCCTCACTAGCCCTCAATTGCTGTGGATAATTTAAGAGATGAACTTCTTCTACATCAACAGGATAAGCTTCTATAGAATGCATCTCGAGGTTAAGTTTATTTTTTGCTGCTGCAATAGCTGTTAAATAAACATTTAATCCTGTTCCCATTCCCACCTCAAAGATTTTAAAGGCTTGCTTTTGTTTCGCCTTATTCAATAGACCAGAATTAATAAAAATATGTTCCGCTTCAGCAATTGAGCCATGCATGGAATGATATTGTTCATCCAATTCCTCTACATAAAAAGTATGTGAGCCATCTGCAGTAATCCTTAATTCCTTTTTCATAGAAAATATTTTTCAAGCTAATAACATTAATCCCAAAACTTAAATTGGATAAATTTGTCTACTTATTAAACTAGGGTTGTTCTTACAAAAACAATTCGATAAAAGTAGCTAATAAAAACACAAATATTATATCAATGATTACCAAAAAAACAATCGATTCCGCTCTAAATTACGAAGAGTATTTCTCAAAATTAGAAAAATTATACGAAGAAGGAAAAACTTCTGGTCCAGAACAATCAGAAGAATTAATCGCTTATTCCAAGTTAAATTTCAGTAGAATGAAGCGCTTAAGCAAAACCATTGAACTTGGTCAAGAGCTAAAAGATGCTTTAGAAAACTGTTCAGAACCTATGATCTGGCTGGTACTTACAGAAGCTTGGTGTGGTGATGCTGCTCAAAGTATTCCCCTTCTCGGAAAAATTGCAAAGGAAAATAGCTGCATTGATTTAAAGTTAATCTTTAGAGATGAGAATTTAGATATTATGGATCAATTTCTAACCAATGGAGGTCGCTCCATTCCTAAATTAATTGCCCTAAGAAATTCAGATTTAAAAGTATTGGGAACTTGGGGCCCCAGGCCAAAGGCTGCTCAAGACCTAGTAAATCAGCTTAAAGAACAAAATTTAGAAAAAGAAGAATGGATTACCCAAATTCAAATGTGGTACACCAAAGACAAAACTACGCACCAACAAAAAGAAATTGTAGAAGCACTTAAAGCTTGGCATGAAGAAAGTAATAAGAAGTAAGGTTTTGCGTTTTCTAACCTTATATTTGCAGTATGAACTTTAAGTTTTCAATTTTCTTATTTGCAGTATTAATTGTTTTATTTTCTTGTAGAAAAGAAGAGCAAATTTACAATAGCTCTTCTGCCCAACTGCAATTTTCTACAGACTCTATATCTTTTGACACTGTTTTTACTTCTATAGGTACTTCTACGGAATTCTTTATGGTGTATAATCCTTATAAAGAAACGGTAAACATTAGCAATATTAAGTTGAGAGGAGGAGATCAATCAACTTTTAGAGTCAACGTTGACGGTAGGTCTGGAAGTAATTTCAACAATATTGAAATTGCACCAAAAGACAGTATTTTTATTTTTGTTGAAGCTACTATAGATCCCAACAATCAAAGTAATCCTTTTGTAATTGACGATGAAATGGTGTTTACTACCAATGGTAATCGACAAGAAGTGAAGCTGGTAGCTTGGGGACAAAATGCCATTTACTATACCCCACAGTATTTTGTTAGAGGGCTTCCCAATTACAGCTGTTTAACAGGACCTTGCGGTGATGAATTACCTCCTGTTGATATGCACTGGACAGACTCCCTACCTATTGTTATTTATGGATATGTAGTTATAGATTCATTAGATAAGTTGACTATTGAAAAAGGAACGAGAATACATTTTCACAACAATGCAGGCTTATGGGTTTTTAGAGACGGATCGCTAACTGTGAATGGAACTAAAGAAGAGCCCGTTACTTTTCAAGGAGATCGTTTAGACCCTCATTATGCCGATCAGCCTGGACAATGGGATAGAATTTGGATTAATGAGGGAGCAATTAACTCCATCAATTATGCTGTTATTAAAAATGCCTTTATTGGTATTCAAGCAGAAGCTTCTCCTTTTAGCGACCCTCCTTTTGATGCTTCTCAACTCAACCTTAAAAATACCATTATTCACAACAGCTCCTCTGTAGGACTCTTATCTTCCGCTTTTAACATTCAAGCTGAAAACCTCTTGATTAGCAATAGTGGGGACCATTCTGTAGTACTTCGTTCGGCGGGAAATTATAGTTTTATACACTGCACTTTTGCCAACTATTTTAAATTTGCTGGAAGAGAAACCCCTAGTTTTTTGATTCAAAATGCTTACACTACTGCTACAGGAGTACAGTTAATTGGAATCCCTTCCGTAAAAGTGTATAACAGTATCATCGACGGCAGCTTAAAAGATGAGTTCGATGTAGAAATTATCAACAATGGAAGTGTTGATTTAGATTTTCAAAACAACCTCATGAAAACTAAATATAATACGTCCAATACCAGTGAATTTAAGGATATTATTAAAAATCCCAATACCCAAATTTTTGAAGATATCTCTGAAGATGACTTTACCTTAAAAGAAAATTCTCCTGCTATAGACAAGGGAAATCTTTCATTTGGAAATTTAGTCCCTATTGATATTGAAGGAAATAACCGTACGACTGACGGGAAACCAGATTTAGGGGTTTATGAATATCAACCCTAATTTTATTAACTAATTGAATTCCTAACTTTTACGGTATAATTACGCACTGCTTTATTTATTGGGATGTTATTTTCCTCCATTTCTTTCAACACCCAGATAGCTGCCATAACGTGGGTTAATTGCTCTCCCTCATCTTCACCATCCACTTGAATATTCGGGGTTTGCTCCTCTAAAATAGCTTCTTCTGCCGCTAGCAAAGTAGCCACATCATGGTCGTTTACTAATTGCCTTACTACTGATAATTGCATTCTATTTAATTTTTTCAATCATTTCTACAACTACATCTTCCTTTGAAGTGGCACTCCCTTCTATCAACTCTCCATTTTTAAAAGTTGCAAAAAACGGTAAATTATCTACCCCCGCTTTCTTTCTTGCTTCTTGGTTTACCTCAGCATTAATATCTAAAAAAGCAACTCCCTCAAAGCGTTCATCATTGGATAAACGACGGAATTTCGGCGCAAATAATTTGCATGATCCACACCAATCTGCATAGTATTTTACCACTACTTTCTCATTGTTTTTTAATACTTCTTCTAAATTACTTGAAGTTACATCTTCTACAGCCATAATTTTTATTTTTTATTCTTCTCAAATATAAAGACAATCCAAAACTCCTAATGTTTAAATCCTTTTATTTAATCCTTAAGAATTTATATCTTTTTTGCTTTTTCCCAATATTCATCCATTTCCTCTAAACTCATCTCTCCCATTTTTTTGCCATCTTTCCTAGATTCTTCTTCCAAATATTGGAAACGTTGTATAAATTTTTTATTCGTTTTTTCTAAAGCATCTTCTGGATTTACTCCAATAAATCGAGCATAATTGATCAAAGAAAATAGTACATCTCCAAATTCATCTTCTACCCTTTCACTCCCTTTTTTCACTTCTTCATTTAATTCTGATATCTCTTCTTTCACCTTTTCATAAACCTGAATCTCATCTTCCCAATCAAAACCAACTCCCTTTGCTTTATCTTGAATCCTCATGGCTTTAATTAGGGCGGGTAAAGTTTTAGGAACACCCCCTAAAACTGATTTGTCTTTTTCCCCTTCTTTGAGTTTTAACTTTTCCCAATTTGCTTTAACAGCCTCTTCATCATCGGCAACTACATCTCCATAAATATGTGGATGACGGTATATCAGCTTTTCACAAATCCCATTTAATACATCAGCTACATTAAAAGCTTCTTGCTCTTCAGCAATTTTTGAATAAAAAACTAAATGCAACATCAAATCCCCAAGTTCCTTTTTTACCTCGTTTAAATCTCCTTCAAAAATCGCCTCAGATAATTCATAGGTTTCTTCAATCGTTAAATGCCTTAGGCTTTCCATGGTTTGTTCCCTATCCCATGGACATTTTTTCCTTAAATCGTCCATAATATTCAACAACCTCTCAAAAGCCTTTAATTTCTCCTTCATTTGAATTTTTCTTCAAATTTAATAGAATTTTAGCTCACAATAATTCAATATTTTTGCTACATGAAGTGGAAAAGATTCATAGTGCTTGCCTTTCTTTTTTATTGGAGCATAAAAACCTTCGCTCAAAAAGAAATACATCCTTATAGCCTAGGGGTAAATTCAGCTTATGGATTCATTATCCCACACAATCCCAGCATGTTATACATTACAAAGCAACATATCCAAAGACAGGAAATTTACTTTGAGAAAAATACTTATGGAAAAAAATCTTGGGAACAGCGTTATTTCTACCCCAATATGGGTTTGTCTTTGGCTTATTTTTCTTTAAACAATCCTCATTTAGGCAATGCCACTTCCCTTTCTCCCTATTTATCTTTTCGACTAAACCCTTCCAATTTTTGGATGCTAAAACTTAGAACTGCTCTAGGAGCCGGATATTTATCCAAAAGGTTTAAACCTGAAGATAATTTTAAAAACACTGCCATAGGAAGCAATATCAACCTCTTTTTCTCCATTGCTTTAAAAGCTGAAATACATCTCAACCCAGAACTGGATTTAATTTTTGGAGCAAACTTTTCTCACTTTAGCAACACGGGTTTTAGCAAACCTAATTTGGGACTTAATATGCCTTTAATTGAAACAGGTCTCAAATACAATTTTGGAAAGATGAAAGAAAAGATTGAAAAAGAAGAACACTTTGAAAAGGAAAAAGCAAGTTGGCAATTCACTTCTGGTGTTGGAATTAATGCCATTTACCCTCCAGATAATGTAAAGTATTTAGCAACCGCTTTGAGCATCAGTAGAGAAAAACGACTCAACTTTAAATCTTCCATTGGTGGTTCTTTAGATTTGTATTACAATCCTGCGCAAAGAGCAGCATTAAGAAGAAAAGATATCCAGATTAATAAAGGTTGGGAAAACCTACAATACGGTTTATCCTTTTACCATAACATTCATTTTGGAGAGTTTAGCATTGTTACTTTAGCAGGGTATTACTTACAAACAAAAAATGAGGAGTTGGGAAATTTTTATCATTTAATTGGAGGAAGAATTCCTATTGTAGAAGATTTTAAATTATTTTTTGGATTAAAAACACACTTTGCCAAAGCAGAATATTTTATGCTTGGATTTAATTATCAAATTAAATAATGAAAAAACAGTTTCTATATTCCTTGTTATTGCTTATTTTTTTATGGTCTTGTGAAAAAGATCATCTGGGAGATTGTTTTAAGTCCACTGGTAAAATGAGTGCTGAACTTCGAACCATCCCTGCTTTTTCACACATTGAGTTGCAAGATAGAATTCAATTAAATTATCGATACAATCCCAGTTATTCCATTCGCATTGAAGGTGGTGAAAATCTTTTAAAAGGCGTTAAAACAGATGTTCGCAACGGAACTTTGGAAATTAAAGACAACAATCGTTGCGATTGGTCAAGAAGCTTTAAACATGAATTAACAGTTACTGTTTTTGCGCCTGAGTTTCATTCACTCACTTATAGAGGTTCTGGAGAAATCAATTTTATTGACACCTTAAAGACAAGCACTTTTAAAGTAGATTTTTGGAATGCCAGTGGTAATTTAAATCTAAAAGTAAAAGCAAATAGACTGGAATTAAAATCCCATACTGCACCAGGAGTAATTAACGCTCAAGGCGATTGTGAAGAAATCTATATTTATTTAGGAGGAAATGGACAAATTGATGCAAGTCAAATAAAAGCACAAATTGGAACTGCAATCAACAAGAATACAGGTAAAATTATCGTCAACTGCCAAAATCATCTTAAGGCTGAAATTTTAGGTTCAGGTGACATAGAATATTGGGGTTCTCCTACCTTGGAATTAAATCATCAAGGCTCTGGCAAATTGATTCAAAGAAGATAATTGGACTTAAACCTCTAAATAAGAAGCAAGTACTTTACAGTGAATCAATTATTTCCATTTTTTTAACGCTAAAGCCCTTAATAAACAAGAAATATTCTATGAAAAAGGTTTATCTTTGTTGAAAATAGATGCCATGAAAGTTTTAATGTTAAGCATTTTGCTCTTAGGTCTTGGATTTGCTGGAATTGCAGTAAAAATTATCTTTAAAAAGAATGGAAAATTTGCTGGAACTTGTGCAAGCAATAATCCTGTTTTGAATGAAGAAGGCGCGCCATGTAGTTTTTGCGGTGCATTACCAGATGAGCAATGTCAAAAAGAAGATTAATTAATTAATTTCTTTTATTTTCCCCTCTAATCCTGGGGTGTAATAGGTTTTTAATTTCCCATCTTCATCAGCATAAATTAAAAGACCCTCATATTTGTGAGCATATTCTTTTAGAAAATCCTTACTTTTTTCTAAACCCATAGCCATGCAAGCTGTTGCAACAGCATCTGCTGAACCTGCATCTTTTGCAACGATTGTTGCGCTTAGTAAATTATGAGATACTGGAAACCCTGTCTTGGGATTTATGGTATGCGAATATTTCTCCCCATTAATTTCAACAAAATTTCTATAATTCCCAGAAGTAACTAGTGCTTTATCTGTTAAGCTAACAACAGAATACAATTCATGACCAAGATTTTCTCCCAGAGGTTTATCTATCCCAATCTTCCAAACCTCATGATCTTGATTTAAACCTTTAATAACCATTTCTCCCCCCAATTCAACATAATAATCGGTAACATCAAATTGTTTTTCCAATAACATGGCTATTAAATCTGTACTATACCCTTTAGCTACCGCATTAAAATTAAGTTGAGCACCTCTATTTTTTTTGTATAGCACATTTCCTTTTAACTCAAATAAGTGAAAGCCACAGAGTGCTAAAAGACTATCAACCATAGCTGAATCAACCGCTTGTGGATCGGAATAATCAAAACCCCAAGCAGCGATAATAGGAGCAAAAGTAGGGTCAAATGCTCCATGAGTTTCTTTTTGAATTTTTTGAGAAAGCTGATAAACTGCAATAAATAAGTCATCTACCTCAGCGGAATCCCCTCGATTAAGTGCTGTTATCGTAGAGTGTTCATTGTAGGTTGACATGGAAGTATCTACAGCTGCTAATAAAGAATCGACAGCTATAGGCATGGTTTCATCTTTTTCACCAATGTATTTAATCATATATGTTGTTCCTTGGGCTTTACCGGTGAAGGTTTGTACTTCTCTTTTATTAGATTTGCTTGTCTGACAAGCAAATAATAAAATAATGCCTAGACTTAGAATTATCTTTTTCAATCTTCTGCTTTTTTTAAAATTTCCCAGCTATGATCTCCCATCAGTCGGGCTGTGGCAATAAACTTTTTATACTTACAACCTCTTGCCCATTCATTAGGTGCAATCATTGAAAGTACTTTTTTACCACTTTCCTTCTCATACAAATGATAAGTGTGACCGGTTAGGGGTTTAAAAGACATATCGGCTTGATAGATCTCTTCAGAAATTTCTACTCGTTTTTTTAGTTCATTGGCTTGATTGACCAAAAGCTCCATCTGATCATAAATTTGTTTCATCTGCATATTGGTCTGCTCTACCATTGCAGCCATAGCATGACTTTTAATTCTATCTTTATCTTCTGGAAAAATAATCGCACTTCCCACATTATGAGCATAAGGCAAAGAATGAGGATTCTCTGAAACCTTATCTTTATCTATAGGATTTCGCCATTCTTTCTCAGTAAGATTTTTAGCTTTATCAGCTTGCTCCTTGTCCATTAGGCAAATTTATGATGTCTGATTTTCTTCTCGAGTAAAAACGGGAGATTTAGTTGTGCTCATATCCTCATTATAGCGATATCCCCCTAAATCAAAGGCCTTTAAATCTTCTATCTTATTAATTCTATGTTGAATTATAAATCTACTCATTAAGCCTCTTGCTTTTTTAGCATAAAAAGCAATGATTTTATATTGTCCTGCTTTGGCATCTTTAAATTCTGGGCTGATAATTTCTCCTTCTATTTTCTTTTTATTGACCGATTTAAAATATTCATTCGAGGCTAAATTAATCAAGACCTTTTCGTCTTGAGTTTTTAGCACTTTATTTAGCTCTTCTGTAACTTTATCTCCCCAATACTCATAGAGAGAGTTGTGTTTCCCTATTTTTAAAGAAGTACCCATTTCTAATCGATAAGCCTCCATAATATCCAAAGGTCTTAAAACCCCATAAAGTCCTGAAAGTATGCGTAAATTATTTTGAGCATATTGTATTTCTTCTTTTGAAAGTGTGGTGGCGTCTAACCCTTTGTACACATCGCCAGTAAAAGCAA
The DNA here is from genome assembly GCA_964552035.1 of uncultured Flavobacteriales bacterium. Classification (GTDB taxonomy): domain Bacteria; phylum Bacteroidota; class Bacteroidia; order Flavobacteriales_E; family Vicingaceae; genus CAZKFN01. The sequence goes on along the minus strand of CAZKFN010000002.1, from coordinate 33,844 downwards.
AAACAGCTTGTCTGCTGTTATCTGACAGAGTTTTAGCTCCTTCCCAATCCTGAAATCTGTTGTAATTTAAGTCGGCTAATTTCTCGCTAATAGACATTAAAGTACGGAGGTCTTGTGGAGATTTATTTTTTAAATTCTTTATTAATTTTTCAGATTCTGAAAGTAATGCTGGCTGACTTATCTCTTCTATTTTTAAGTTGGTTTTAAAATCTAGTGATTTTGCCGGAGAAAGGATATGTAACATAAATATTCTTTTATTTGATAAACAAGTACATAAAGGTAATGTTTATTTGACTATTGCTTGCTTAGAAATAATATCAAATTAAATATTAATCCTTAACAATCCAGCATTGATTTCATAAACACACTCTTTACATTTACAATAATGATTTAAATTGCTGATATCCTGAAACATTTTCTTCTTCAGAAATAGTATCAGAACACTTTAGCTCTTCAGCTTTTGTTTTAATATTTTGAATTCTATTTTCAGGGTTTGGATGAGTGCTTAAAAATTCAGGTGGGTTAGAGCTCCCAATTTCATTTAATTTTTCAAAAAAATGAGCTGCACCATCACTATAATATTTAGTAGGACATAAATAAATAACAGAATGTAAATCTGCATCTGTTTCCTCTTTTCTGCTAAATTTTAAACTGGCTAAATTTAAAGCTAGGTTAGATAAAGCTCCTTGGTCCTTGCCTAAAATTATATCAAAGAGCGTTTGTAAACCATAAGTTTTTGTAAGCAATTTTGTAGAATGCCTTTGATCAGCATGTGCCATTTCATGTCCTAAAACACCTATCAATGAGGATTTATCATCAAGAAATTTAATTAAACCTGTATAGATGTAGATATAGCCTCCAGGAGTACAAAATGCATTTAAAGTGTTGTCATCTTCAATAATATATACTCCCCATTCAAAATCATCTTTATACTTTAAGGTATTCGTAGCCAAGATATCATCTCTCATCTCTTGCAAGTATTTATATGCTTCTTGGTTATTTCTTTCATCTAAAACAGGAAACTCTGTAGGGCTAGCTTCAATTTGTTCCTTAGTTTTTAAACCCAATTCGATATCATCTTGAATAGAAAAAATATTTAGCCCACCTCCATCTTTTTTAGAGCAAGAATTAATAAAAGGCAAAGCTCCAATTAATAAAAAAATAAAATAACGTTTCATATTTCCTTTGTTTAAAGCTAACAAAATAATATTACTATAAATTTTCAACAACTTAAAAAGATATTAAGTGTCAAAGGTAAAATTAATTTTATTGACTACATTCTAAAATCAAATAATCTAAAAGAATTAATAAAAGTCTCAGTTAGCTATATTTACAAATACATCTAATTGAAATGGTAAATTTGCTTTTATGAAAATTTTAATCATTGAAGACGATTTAAGAGTTGCTGAATTAATTCAAAGAGGTTTACAAGAACAAAATTTTGATACCACTCTTGCTTACGATGGGCTTTCTGGGAAAAAGTTAGCAACTTCTAATGATTATGATTTAATCATTACCGATATAATTCTTCCTAAAATGGATGGGTTAGATTTGTGTAAATACATTCGAGCTACCAAAGCCAATACCCCTATTATTATGCTTACAGCCTTGGGCACTACCGACGATAAAGTTGAGGGATTTGATGCTGGAGCTGATGATTACTTAGTAAAACCTTTTGAAATGAGGGAGTTATTGGCTAGAATTAAAGCTTTACTAAATAGATACAATAAGCCTACTAATCTGTTGGGCAATATTTTAAGATATGCAGATTTAGAAATGGATCTGTATAAAAAAACGGTCAAAAGAAATGGAATGGACATTCACCTCACACCAAAGGAATTTAATTTATTGCAATATATGCTTCAAAATCCTGAACGTGTACTTTCAAGAACAGAGATTGCCGAAAAAGTTTGGGACACCCATTTCGATACCGGCACCAACTTTATAGACGTATACATCAATTACTTAAGAAAGAAAATAGAAAGCAATTTTAATCATAAACTTATTCATACTAAAACGGGAATGGGTTTTATTTTAAAAACAGAAGAATAGAACTAAATCGTGAAAACAAGAACTCGTTTAACCCTTCTTTTTACTTTAATTACCGCCACAATTCTTTGGGTTTTTGCCTTCATTATTTATGTTTCTGCAAAAGACAGCAGGGAAAAGGAGTTCTATTCTGTTCTAGAAAAAGAAGCCATAACTAAAGCTAACTTATTTTTTACAAGTAACATAAATGCTAGTACACTACAGGACATATACAAAAGTAATAGGAAAACCCTAAATGAAGTTGAAGTTGCAATTTATGATAGTAGTTTCCAATTGTTTTATCATGATGCCATTGACATAGATTTGGTGAAAGAGACCCCTCAAATGATTCAAGACATCCATCAATATGGAAAAAAAGAATTCTATCAAGAAAAATGGCAGGTTCTTGGTTTACCTTATCAATTTAAAAACAAAACTTACATCATCACTGCTATAGCTTTTGATGAATATGGCTATAATAAGTTAGACAACCTTTATCAAACCATTGTTTTAGTTTTTGTCCTTTCCATTTTAGTTGTTTTTATCAGTGGCTGGTTCTTTTCTAAAAAAGCTTTTTCTCCAATTATAGCTATGATTGAAAAAGCCAAATCTATTTCAGTCAACAACTTAGACTTAAGATTAAGTATCCAAAACAGCAAAGATGAACTTTCTGAATTGGCCAGTACTTTTAATGGGATGTTAGACCGATTAGAAGGATCCTTTGAGGCTCAAAAAAATTTTGTATCTAATATCTCTCATGAAATTCGAACTCCTTTAGCAGCTATAATTACCGAATTAGATTTATCACTCAACAAAGAAAGAGATATTGAAGCCTATAAATTAGCTATTAAAAATGCTTTAAGTGATTCAAGAAAATTAGCCAAGCTGTCCAATAACCTTTTGGATTTAGCCAAAGCAAGTTACGACCCTTCAGAAATTTCCTTTAAAACTATTCGTATTGACGAGGTTTTATTAGATGCCATGCAAGCCGTACAAAAGTCAAATCCGAATTATGAGGTTAAAATCGATTTTAAAAACAACTTAGAAAGCGATCATCAAAGTTCTATTTATGGAAATGAATATCTTTTAAAAACAGCTTTTATCAATCTAATTGAAAATGCTTGTAAATTCTCCGACAATCAAAAAAGTGAAATTTCTATTTCATTTGGTAAAAAAGAAATTCAACTCCAATTTTCAGATCAAGGACTGGGAATTGACCCAAAAGATATCCAGCATATCTATACTCCATTTTATAGAGGGGAAAATAAAAACTACATCGATGGAAATGGTATAGGCCTCCCATTAACTAAGCGAATCATTGATCTTCATAGCGGTCGACTCAGCCTTAATTCCACGCTTGGAAAAGGAAGTACTTTTACTGTGTTTTTAAGAAATCTAGAACAATTCTAATAAAATTCTAATGGTATTCTAAATAATCTCTAAGAACATAAACGAACGTAATCTATTACTTTTGCATTCTTTATCCTTTTAAAATGCATTTTCAAAACATCCTCTTCAGTTTAATTTTTCTTTTAGCTTCAGTTCAGCTAAATGCACAGGAGAATTATACCCTTAAAGAAGCGCTTAAGTATGCCAAGGAAAATAGTCCTTACTTAAAGGCTGCACACATTAACATTGCTATGGGAGAGGCAGAAATCACAACTGCTAAATTGCGTCCCAACCTCAACTTAACCAATGAGTCTATTCAAGTTATCAACTCCAAACATTTTCCTGATAATGCTACATGGAGGCATGGAGAAAATAGAGAGATTTTTTGGGAACTTTCTAAACCTCTTCAATTAGCGGGTCAGAGAAGGCATAAAATCGATTTTGCCAAGAAAAATTTATCCTCAATAGAGAAAACATATAGTGAAACAGAAAGGAATTTATTTTTAGAAGTAGCCAACAAGTGGCTAGAACTTTGGACAGTTGAAAAGCAATTGGAAATTCTACAAATTGCTAAAGCCAACATTGATAGCCTAAGTTTTATTAACCAAAAAAGATTCGAAAGTGAAGTAATCAGCAAAACAGAATTACAACGTACAGAATTACTGAGTAAACAGTATGAAATACAATATGAAATCATGCAAAAAGAAGTCAGCAATGAGAAAAAGGAATTGGCTTTACTTTTGGGTTTTGAAAATGAAATAAGTATTGATACTGCAGATAACTTCTTAATAAGCATACCTCAAGGAATCAAAGAATTAATTGCACAATCCATAGAAAACAGAAGCGATATGCAATTGGCTAAATCTGTAATTGAACTCAGCAACAGTAATTTGAAATTACAAAAGGCATCTGCTTATCCAGAAACTGAACTTGGAATGATTTATAATCCCCAAGGAGCTGTTCCTTTTTTAGGTTTTAGTTTTAGTATAGATTTACCCGTTTTTAATAGAAATCAAGGTGAAATAAGAAGAGCTTATTTAGAGATTGATCAGGCTGAACAAGAAATTCAAATGCTTGAAAGAGAAATTAAAACCGAAGTAGCTATTGCTTATTCTGATTACAAACTTCATGAGCAAAACTTAGAAAAATTTAAAGAATTACTTCAGCAATCTGCAGTTATTCTAGAAAGTGTAAAGCAAAGCTATTTAAGAGGAGGAACTAACATTATTGATTTTTTAGAGGCCCAACGTAGCTGGCTTGAAATTCAACAAGAGCATTACGATGCACTTCAAACCTTTAAGCAAAGTTATGTGCGAATGCTTTATACTACAGGTTTAATTAATCAATTGGCATTATGAGAAAACTATTAATTCCCCTACTTTCATTGCTTTTTTTACTGGCCTGCTCGGGAGGAGGAGACACAGCAGAGTTGAGGGACAGCAACCTACCTATTATTTCTAAAAATGGGGACTCCATTCATTTTACAGATCAAGCCGGTATTGCTCGGTATGAAACGGAAATTATTCAAAAGAAAGATATTAGTTTTCAGCTTACTGCTCCGGGGAAGTTGGTTGCAAGTGTAGTTCCATCAGAAGCCTCAAGCCAACAAAATCTAATTTTATTTAGTGACTCTGAATTATCTGAAAGCTATATGGAATTAATGCAAATTCAAGCTGACATTTATAGAATTGCTCAAGTCAACATCAAACAATTAGAAGTTGAACTTCAAAGAACCAAAGATCTTCATGAATATGGAGGAGCAACGGGGCAAGATTTATTAAATGCAGAGACAGAATTAGCCATAGCTAAAAGTGAGTTGACAAAGGAAAGAGCTGCACTCCTTGAGCATGAAACGAAGCTCAACCTCGCAGGTTTTAAAACAGAGATGCTTCAAACGGCTAAATCTGGCGAAGCTTTTATCAGTTGTCACATTCCAGAAAATCAAATTTCAAAAATTGAAAGTGGCGAAATTGCTCAGGTTGTATTCTCTTCCTACCCAAACGACACCTTAGAAGGAAAAATTAATGCCGTTTCAGATGTAATCGACAGTAAAAGCAGGATGATTAAAATTAGCCTTACTATTGACAACAGCAAAAGGAAATACAAAGCAGGGATGTATGCCAATGTTTCCTTTGGTTCTAAAGCAAGTAACTTTATCAGCATTCCTAATTCTGCAATGATTACCGTTAAAGGAAGTCATTATGTTTTTGTAAAAACTTCAGCAAATAAATTTATAAGAAAGAAAATAGAAGCGGGTTCACATGTTGGAGAAAGAATTATAATTTTTAATGGACTTGAGGAGAATGAAGAAGTAGTCGTTGAAGGAGCAATGCAGTTGAAAGGCCTTTCGTTTGGCTATTAAAATTTCATACAAGATGTTACAAGCATATATATATTGATAAAGACAAACAGTTTGGGAAGCAATCCCTACACCGATTTATTATGCAATTATTAATACAAAATGGAATTGTAGGAGCTACATCCTTCACAGGCTACTCAGGCTTTGGCAAACACCAAAGATTAAAACAACCTGGTTTGCAATTTTCATTTGATGAAACCCCCTTGCTAATTACTTTTATCGATGAAGAGGAAAAAGTAAAAGAGGCCTTAAAAGAATTGAGAAAACAATACAGAGGTGGATTCATTATAACGCATGCTGTAGAACAGTGGTAAGCTATGATTAAAAACCTTCTTTTATTTTCTTTGAGAAATCGTTGGCTCATTGTTGGGCTAAGCATTGCTGTAATGGCTATAGGATACTATAGTTTTACCCATTTAAAAATTGAAGCTTACCCCGACATCGCTGATACTAATGTAATTATTGTAGCGCAACATCATGGACGAGCTGCAGAGGAGGTTGAGCAGCAAGTAACTATTCCTATTGAAAGGGCTATTCAAAATACTCCTAATGTATTGGATAGTAGAAGTAGAACCATTTTTGGTTTATCTGTGGTTCAACTTACTTTTCAAGACGGAACAGATGATTATTTTGCCAGGCAGCAAGTTATGGAACGTTTGGCTGTGGTTGACCTACCTGAAGGAGTTGTTCCAGAATTAGCTCCACTTTCTACTGCTGTAGGTGAAATTTTTAGATATGTTGTAGAAGCACCTCCCGAATATTCCCCAACTGAAATTAGAGATTTGCAAGATTGGGTAATTGCTCCTTACCTACTTCAAACTTCTGGAATTGCCGAAGTTACTCCTTTTGGTGGGCCCCTAAAACAATATCATATCCTAGTCAATCCAAATTTATTACGCAAATATGAGCTGAGTATTTCTGATCTTGAAGAAGCAGTTGAAGCCAACAACCAAAATACAGGTGGAAACATTATCAATAGAGGTGGACAAGGATTTGCTGTAAGAGGTTTAGGAGCAATTCGAGATGTGGAAGACATTGAAAATATTGTTTTAAAATCAGACGGAGGAGTGGCTATTTACATCAGTGATGTAGCCAGTGTCGAGATTGGTCCTCCTCCCCCTAGCGGCGTGTTGGGTTATACTATTTCCGATGAAAACATTGATGTCAATAATGGCGTTGAAGGCATTATCCTTTTAAGAAAATATGAAAACCCTTCTGAAGTTTTAGCAGAATTAAAGGAGAGAATTAAGGAATTAGAAGAGCATGAATTACCAGAAGGTATTAAAGTTAAGCCCCTTTACGATAGAAGCTTTCTTATTGACCATTCACTTGAAACTGTAGGAACCACCTTATTTGAAGGAGTAAGTATAGTAGTTATAATTTTAGTACTTCTCTTAGGAAGCATTCGCAGCTCTTTGGTTGTTGCGATTACCATACCTTTCTCTTTACTTTTTGCTTTTATCATTATGCAGTTTACAGGGATTCCTGCCAACTTGCTTTCCTTAGGAGCTATCGACTTTGGGATTATTGTAGATGGCGCTGTGGTCATGGCGGAACATCTCATACGAACCTATAAAACGGCCTCCGCTGAAGAAAGAAGAAATGGAATTATTCATTTGACTTTAAGTTCAGCACAAGAAGTGGGTCGTGAAATTTTCTTTTCTGTAACAATTATTATTTTAGCTTATCTCCCCATATTGTTGATGAGCAGAGTAGAAGGAAAACTATTCTCACCAATGGCCTTAACTCTTGCTTTTGCTGTGATAGGTTCTATGGTTGCAGCTTTAACCTTTATACCGGTATTAATTTCCTTTGTTTATGGAAAAAATATTTCCAATCCTGATAAGCCCATAAAAGTAAGAGAAAGTAAAATATTTAAATTTATAGAAAACGGATATACCAAAATTTTAAACCGCTTTATCAAACATTATAAAATAACCGTTCTCTTGGGTTTTGGAATTGTATTGGTATTGATTTCTCTTGGATTAAGATTGGGGATGGAATTCATACCCGAATTGGATGAAGGTTCGATTTTCTTACAAGCTAATTTTCCAGTGGGTATCACCATTGAAGAAAATGCTAAAAATGCACCTAAAATGAGGGAAATAATTAGCAGTTTTCCCCAAGTGAAAAATGTTATTACTCAAACGGGGAGAAACGATGATGGAACCGATCCATTTCCAGCAAATAGGAATGAAATACTTATTGGTTTAAAAGATTATCATTTGTGGAGTGATACCATTTCAAAAGGAGATTTAATCCAACAAATCATGACTGATTTAAGGGCCGAATTCCCAGCGGTAAGTTTCGCATCTGGTCAACCTATTATTGACCAAGTTATGGAAATTGTTACGGGTAGTCCTGCAGAATTAGCCATTTCCGTTATTGGAAATGATTTGGTTTTTATGAGAGAAAAAGCCGATCGCATAGCAGAATTTGTAAAAGAAATGGAAGGCAGTGAGGATGTTAGTTTAGAGCAAGAAGGAACTCAAGCTCAACTTACCATTAACATCGATAGAAAAAAGGCAGCAAGATATGGTGTTAACATCGCCGATGTTCAAAATATGATTGAAGTGGCCATTGGAGGAAAGGATGTTTCTGTTTTATATGATGGAACAAAGAGATATGATATTATCCTACGATTTCTTCCAGAATACAGAAGTAACATCGATGAAATTAAAAATATTTTAATCCCCACTTCCGACGAAAGTTTAATTCCTATAGAGCAAATTGCCAATGTTGGATTTGAAGAAGGGCAAACCAACATTTATCGCTACAACAACAAAAGGATGGTAACCGTTAGAACAGACATTGTAGGAAGAGACCAAGGGAGTTTTGTAAAGGAATTGCAAGAAAAAATAGAACAGGAGATTGAATTACCTAAAGGTTATGAAATCATTTACGGAGGGAATTATGAAAACCTAGAACGAGCAGGTAAGCAATTGGCATTTACAATTCCTTTAACTTTAGTAGTTGTTTTCATCTTTATCTTCATGCTTTTTAAAAATGCAAAACACACTTTAATAACTATGAGCTGTGTGCTTTTTGCTTTAGCAGGAGGAGTTTCTGCCTTGCTGTTAAGAGGTTATTATTTTAATGTTTCAGCAGGAGTTGGTTTTGTATCTATCTTTGGAATTTCAGTAATGGCAGGTATTTTATTAGTCTCCGCAATAAATAGGGAATCTTTCAATCAACCGCTTAATCCTGCTTTGATTAGCAAAACCTCAAAAGGTCAATTAAAAGCCGTAATTACCATTTTAATATTGGCAATTTTTGGATTAATTCCAGCAGCAACCTCAACTGGGATAGGCTCTGATGTTCAAAGACCTTTAGCTACTGTTATTATTGGTGGTTTAACAAGCACTTTATTATTTACTCCTTTTTTAATTCCTTCACTTTATTGGTGGGCTAATAAAAATGGGAAAAAGAAACCCCATAATTTGACTTAATTCTAATCTAAAAAGGAATTTAGCATCTTGCAATCCTTTTTAATTAAATGCTAAAGCTAATTTTGAGGTAAATAAAGTGTTAATAGCTTCAAAAAAATTAGTTTTGTATCAATTTTATTATGTACCATGCTTAGCTTTAGTGAAATATTAATACGTTTGCTTTTAGCTTCTCTTTTTGGAGCTTTTATCGGTCTAGAACGAGAGCGAAAAGATTGGGCAGCAGGAATGCGCACACACATGATGGTTTGCGTGGGTTCCTGTCTTATTATGTTGGTTTCTTCTTTTGGCTTTGAAGATGTTTTGGGGAACGACAACATTGAACTTGACCCCTCAAGGGTAGCGGCACAAGTGGTGAGTGGTATAGGATTTCTTGGAGCAGGAACGATTTTATTTCTTAGAGGTGGAATTGTAAGAGGTTTAACCACTGCCTCCGGTTTATGGACTGTTGCTGCTATTGGATTGGCAACTGGTGGTGGAATGTATTTTGCTGCTATAGCAACTACTGTTATTGCACTGATAATCCTATGGGCATTACAACCACTTGAAAAATATTATAATAAAAGATTTAGAAAAAAAACATTGAAAATAATTGCTGAATTAAATAAAGAGAACAATACCGACTTGTTAAACTCTTTATTAAAAAACAAAGCTCTTAAGATACAAAACTTCACCTTTGAAAAAGCCGAAAATGAGGTAGTGATTCAATTAAAATTAGATGCAAAAAATGAAGCAAATATTGCCAACATTATTAGCAGTCTAGGCGAAGAGCATACTATTAAAGATATCTTTTGGATATAATGAATAGACACGGGAGATATGACAGAGTTTAACAGCAATTTTGAACAGCTTATAAAAAAGCGAGATTGGAAGTCTTTAAAAAAGGCCATAAATGATTGTGAGGCTATAGAAGTGGCAAAGGTCATTGAAGAAACTTCGGATAGCAAGAGGATTATTATCTTTGGACTTCTTGATCCTACTCAATCTACAAAGGTTTTTAAACTTCTTGAACACAGTTTACAAGAGCAAATCATCGATAAACTTGCTCATAATATTCGGCACATCTCAAGATTGCTAAACAACATTAAACCGGATGATAGAACTGCTTTTTTTGTTGGACTGCCAGGAAAAGTAACCCAACGCCTTATCGGGCACCTCTCGCCAGAAGAAAGAAAAATTACTACTCAATTATTAGGTTATCCAGAAGACAGTATCGGTAGGCTAATGACACCTGAATATGTTTCTATAAAGGCCAACTATACAGTTAGAGATGCTTTTAATCATATTAGAAGGTATGGAAGAAATTCAGAAACCCTAAATGTAATTTATATTATTGATGAAGACGACAACTTGATTGATGACATTACCATAAGGGAATTAATCCTTGCTGACCCTGAACAAAAAGTAGAAGAGCTAATCGATAGGCGTTTTATATCCCTTAATGCCATGGACGACCAAGAAACAGCCATACAAGCTTTTAAAGATTACGACAGGGTAGCTTTACCGGTAATCAATCGTGAAGGTGTACTTCTTGGTATAGTTACCTTTGACGACATGATGGATGTAGTAGAACAAGAATCTACAGAAGACTTCCATAAATTTGGGTCCTTTCAAGAAGCCATCTCCAATCCCTTAAATGAAAAAATTACTTTCCTTTATAAAAATAGAATCGTCTGGTTGGTAGCCTTAGTTTTTATGAACATCTTCTCTGGCGCCGCTATAATGAATTTTGAGGAACTTATCGAATCAACAGTATCTCTAGTTTTCTTCCTACCATTATTAATTGACAGTGGTGGTAATGCAGGTTCTCAATCTGCCACTCTAATGATTCGTTCTTTGGCTGTAGGTGATGTGAAATTATCCGACTGGTATAAGTTAATTGGAAAAGAAATTATAGTTTCCTTTTTATTAGGCTTAACTATGGCTATTGGCGTAGCATCCATCGCTAGTCTTCGAGCCCCAGAGGTAATTGTTGTAGTATCTGTTACTATGGTTTTAGCTGTAATGCTCGGAAGTATTATCGGAATGCTTTTACCTTTTATTTTTACGAAATTAAAATTAGACCCTGCAACAGCTTCTGCACCGCTAATTACTTCTATTTCTGATATTGGTGGAGTAATCATCTACTTCTCCATAGCCAATTGGTATTTTGGATTATAAGAACTGCTTACCAGCTCCCACCGCCTCCACCGCCAAATCCTCCTCCTGAGGAACCTCCTCCACTCCTACCGCTATTAGAACTTCTGCTTGAAGGAGAGCTTACCATAGTTTTTTGAGCCTCACTAATTGACCTGGAAAAAGTATTGGAAAAATGATTCATGCTCATCACACCAACAGGAGAGCTATACCAAGAGGGAGGTTCTACATCAAGACCTTCAAACTTCTTAGACCATTTCTTAAAAGACCCAAAAGCTAAGGCATAAGCCATAGTAATTTCAAAGTAATTCGGATCCTCTTTTAAAAGCATTTTTAGTTTATTCTCTTCCGCTATTTTAATGAATTGTTTAAAACCCTTTAAATCTGAAAGAAGTTCATTTCCCTTCCTAGTTTTCTTTCTTAAAATTGGAGTTAAAATCAATAAGAAAAAAGAAGTTAATCCAACCGCTGCTGCTCCAATAATTCCCCAAGTAAATAAAACAAGAACTATGAATAACAAACCAATAAGTATTATCCCTGCAAATGTAACTCTCTTTACCTTTCTAGTTTTAGCTTCATAATACACCTGTGCTTCAGCCTTTAATTGATTTTTAGCACTTGACATGGTAGTATAAAAGGTATCTTTTAAGCTACTTATCAACACCGATACTTCACTACTTGGAGTTTCTTTTTTTATGCCAAAAATCGAACCTAAAATCGATCGCTCAGCTTTTCCAGAATTGCTAAAGAGCCCATTAAAAATTATCTTCTCATACCCTGGTGCATCTTCTGGTAAATCCTGAAGCTTAATTACTTTAGTATCTTCCTTAGAAAAAATGCCTTTTTTGGGAATATGTTCTAGTTGAATAAATCCCTGTGCTCCCCAATGAGGAATTAAGGCAATTAAATCCTGAGTATCTGCTTTATCATCTATCAGAAATCCAGCCATTGAAGGGCTTATATTATCGGGTGGGAAATAACTAATGTTGGCTATCACTTTATGCCCTTTAGCATATTTTCTCCATATCCAATAAAATGCTGAAATTAATCCAACAATTATAAAAAGCCAACCGTATTTATCCCAAAAGAGCCAATAAGGTTTTGCCTCCTTTATCGATCCAGCGGGCAACTTCAACAACACCGTCACATTTTCATGATGTTTCGATTGAAAACCCTCTTTACTATTCCCAATAAAAGCTCCATTTTTATATTCAATATCGAACTCTTCTGACTCTAAAGTTATTCCAGCTCTACCAGAATAGACGAAGAAATCTTCTAAGCTTAATTCTACTCCCTGAGGTGGATAAATTTTAAAATTTACCGCATAAAAAGGAGCAAGCCAATTGCCTGTCTTCACATTCCAATAAAAATGTGTTTTTAACTCTTCAAATAAAAAGGCATCATGCACCCTATATCGAACTTCATAATGTTGAGGTCCAATTACCGTTTTATCTTTATCGCCAATTTTAATTTGAAGCTCATCCTCAAACTGTTGCAAAAAAGACGGAGGTACAGAGAACTTATGATTAGGAACTTTTATTTTTGAAATCTTTATTTTCCTTTTCTCAGGCTCCCCTTCTGCTGTTAATAAGTCGTATTTGGTTTGTATGTCCCTAAATATCCCATGCTTGTATTCCTGAAATTCAACATCGTATTTTTCTACAACATCAAAATAGCCTTTCTCATTAATATAAATTTCCACATCAATTTTATCAACTGAAAAGCCTTGTGAAAATCCTAAATGATAAAACAGTAATCCACAAAGAAAAAATAGTATCCTACTTGTTACTTTTAAGCACATATAAATTGCTTTCTATTTTTTGTAAAATAAATTTAATCGAAACTAACTTGTACATTTTCCCTTTCCGAACTTTCAACTTCAAAGAAATCAAAATGCTTATAATTAAACATTCCAGCAAATATCACACCTGGAAAACTTTCTCCATAAGTATTATTTTCACGAACAGTACCGTTATAATACCTACGGCTGCGTTCGAGGTTAACTTCTATTTCATTTAACTTTTGCTGTAAATCTAAGAAGCCCTGATTTGCTTTTAAATCTGGATAAGCCTCTCGAAGTGCAAAAATACTCTTAAGTGCTTGAGACAACTGCCCCTCTGCTTTTATTTGTGCATTTATATCTCCATCGGAAACATTCATTGCACTATTTCTTGCTTTTACTACGTTTTCAAAAGTTTCTTTTTCGTGCGTTGCATAACCCTTAACGGTTTCCACTAAATTTGGAATTAAGTCATGCCTTCTTTTAAGAGCAACATCAATATTACCCCAAGCATCCTTAACCATATTTCTATTTTTTACAAATTTGTTAAATATTTGAACTAACAAAAGTGCAAGTACAACAATAAGACCAATAACTATCAACACTCCAGACATAATTTAGCTATTTTTAAAGTTTAAATTTAGTTTATTATTAAAAGTAATCAAACGAAGGTAAATTAAAATCTTCTGTTATGCAAGTATAACTTTATACTCTCAAAATTTAATTAAAAGAATGAAGAGTATAGTTGAAAAGAATTAAATAATATTACATTTATATGATACTATAGATAAACTTAAATCAGGCAATTTTATCATTTAAGCTTATAAAACACTTTATAAATTTTACATTTCATGAATTTTACCATAATCTTTATCACAAGTTTACTCTTCTTAGCCGTTCTCACTCCCTTTATTGCGCTTTATGCCATTTCTTTTATCAAGAAGAAGAATTATCCTAAACATATTAAAATCCAAAAAACATTATTTTGGATTTGTATCGCTGCTGTATTTTTACTAGAGCTCTACATCCGCATTTCTGGTGGATCGGGAAGTTTAGTAAAAGACAATGCTTACACCTCCACTTCATTTTTTAAATTTACATTAATTGCTCACATAATTGGTGCGAGCCTAACTTATGTCATTTGGGGTATTAGTCTCTTTTGGTTTAACAACAAGTATAAGAAAGGAATCAGTAGAGAAAACAATTACAACAAGATTCATAAAAAGCTAGGGTACTTTATTATTATAGGACTTTTTTATACGGCCATCTCCGCATTAGTTGTTTGCATCCCAGCTTTTTTTATGTAGTATAAAAATCTTTATAAATGACTTTACGAAAAGCAAAACGCTCCGATGTTCCTATCATTTGGAAAATTCTTCAAGAAGCAATTGAACGTAGGAGGCTTGAGGGTAGTCAACAATGGCAAAATGGTTATCCCAATCCCAATTCCATTCAAAATGATCTTGAAAAAGGCTATGCTCATGTATTAGAAATAAATGAAGCTATCCAAGCATATGTTGCTCTTATTTTTGATGTTGACCCCGCCTATGAAGCTCTTCAAGGAAAGTGGTTGAGCAATGAGAAATACTTATGCATTCATCGTTTAGCTGTTTCTAATTCGGTGATAAAAAAAGGAGTTGCTACACGTATGTTTCTGCTCATAGAAAAAATTGCATTAAAAAATTCGTATTATAGCATTAAACTAGATACCAACTTTGACAATCTTCCCATGCTAAAAATATTTAAAAATCTGGGCTACACGTATTGTGGAGAAGTAATGATTATGGGTGCACCCAGAATGGCCTATGAAAAATTATTAAAAAAAGACTAGATCTTATAAAAACTAAATCAAAATTAGAAGTGTTTAGTCAATAAATTCATTCCATCATGTCTCAAAGTGAACAACAAAAAAAAGCCAAAGCATTTCGTCAACTCCATTATTCCGATACAATGCTAGTCCTCCCAAATGTTTGGGATACCCTTAGTGCCAAATTAATCGAGGAGTTAAAATACCCAGCCATTGCCACAGCCAGTGCGGCCATAGCTTATTCCAATAATTATTTAGATGGAGAAAAATTTCCTTTAAAAAATTTTTTACAATTGCTTTCTAAAATAGTTAAAACTGTAAATATTCCCGTTACTGCAGATATAGAAAGTGCCTATGCCAAAAGTAATAAACAACTAAAAGAAAACATGGTTCGATTTATTTCTACGGGAATTGTAGGAATTAACATAGAAGATACAGAGAAGGAAACTGCTCAACTTCTACCTCTTGAAGATCAATGCGAAAAGATAAAAATTATTAGAGAAGTCGCAAAGGACATGAATATCCCCTTATTTATCAATGCTAGAATAGATGTCTATATTCATAACAATGAAGTTAACACAACAGATGCCAAACTAGAAGAAACCTTAAGAAGAGGTAGGGCATATAAGGAAGCTGGAGCTGATTGTATTTTTCCAATAGCCATACGTAAAGTGGAAGACATTCAAACTTTAGTGTCAGAATTAAGTATGCCCATCAATGTACTAACTGTTCCAGGTATTCCAGAATTAGAGGTACTAAAAAAAATAGGAGTAACCCGAGTAAGTTTAGGTCCTTCCCTATTAAAATATGCCCTTCAAGCTATGAGAGATTTAGCTGAAGGTTTAAAAAAATTAGAAGGTTTATCCCAAATCACAAGCAATAAGGTTACCTCGGAATATATAGAGAAATTATTCCTCAAAGATTTAAAGACATAAAAAAAGGCCATCAAAAAGATGACCTTTAAAGTTTATTTCAATCCGCT
This sequence comes from uncultured Flavobacteriales bacterium, assembly GCA_964552035.1. Classification (GTDB taxonomy): domain Bacteria; phylum Bacteroidota; class Bacteroidia; order Flavobacteriales_E; family Vicingaceae; genus CAZKFN01. The sequence continues at coordinate 17,917 of CAZKFN010000002.1, read as the reverse complement.
TATTTTTCAGCAGACCATTTCTTAATATTTTCTTGATTCTTAAATACATAAGCATCATCACCTACTTCTTTAGCTAACTCTAGAGATTGTTTAGCTGTTTTAATAGCATTTTTCTTATCTCCATTAACATAATACAATTCTGCCAAAGTCCCAACATTCCAATATTGAGCATTTAGCTCAACCGATTTTTTGGACCATTCAAGAGCTTTCTTTAATTCTATATTATTTGCTAAATAATAGCTGGCAGAGGAGTGATAAGGATAAAACCCTAGATCAGCTTCGCTCATTTTTTCCTCAATGTTCTTCTTTGCTTGTTCTTTAGAATCTACTTGAATATCAGCCGACCATGTATATTTTTCCCAAGCAAAGTTAAGCTGAGCAAAATCATCGGATAAATTTATAAAACTAAAAACCATGGTTTCAACCACATCTTCATTTTCATGCACTTGCAATGGTATTTCAGCAATTACAAGATCATCCTTAAAAGTCCCTTCAGAAGCTTTGACATCACTATTAAGTAATAATGTCCAATCTGTCCCAGTTAGCCTCGTAAAAACAGAATAAGTTCCTTGGGGTACTTCAACACCTCCAATTGTAGCACTCTTACTTAAACTAATTAAAGTTGGAGCATTGGCACCTGTTCTCCAAGTTTTACCTTCTGTTAAAAGACCACCAAAGATTTCTCTCCCTTTTATAGAAGGTCTTGAATACTCAATATCAATATCAGTTAATCCAACTCGCTGATGAATTTTAGCAAATGGACTAGGAGCTGGTAATTCCTGTGCTTGAGTAGCAAATGCAAAGGCTACTACAAATAATGATAATAACTTTAATTTTTTCAACATTTTTTTATTTTTAAATTTAGTTAACAAACATAAGACAATCCTAAGAAATACGTAAATCTACACTTCTAAAAATTGTTATTTTTTGAGATAAACGATTTGTTTGGTCTCAAAAAAAGATTCTGTATAATATTTCTTTATGGGATGAATTTCAAAATACCTATAAAATGCAGAAAACTCATCGTAAAGATTTCCACCTTTTAGAAACAAAAAACCATTAGGTTTCCCATTTACAGATTTGTCTTTTATCTTTTTTTGTACCCACGGAACAAAACGCTCCGCACGAGTAACAGCTCTACTAACAATAAAATCAAATTCTCCTTTTATTTTTTCTGCTCTTTCGTGTTTTGCTCTAACATTTTTCAACTCCAAGCGTTGAATTACATCTTGAACTACTTTTATCTTTTTACCAATAGAATCCACCAATAAAAAATTTACTTCTGGAAAGGCGATTGCCAAAGGAATACCAGGGAAACCGCCTCCAGTACCCACATCCAAAATGTCGGTTTGAGGCATAAATTTCATCAGTTTTACTATTGCTAAAGAGTGCAGCACATGCCTTTCGTAAAAAGCATCCATATCTTTTCTAGAAATTACATTAATCTGTTCATTCCACTCTTGGTATAAAGGTAATAACTGCTCAAATTTCTGCATTTGAACTGCATCAAATTCATGAAAATACTTTTGAATTAATTCCATTAAACCACACTACATTTTATTTCCAACGATCTACTTTTTTAATCTTAGTTGAAACTCCAATAAATCCCATAAATAACAAATATACGATTTCCAATAAGGGTGCATACATCAACAAATCTCGCTCATCCAACTTTCGCATAATTCCATTGTATAAAAACAACTGTAAGAGAATCTTTCCACTAAAAATTAAAATTAAAGTTAGACTTAACGAGCTAGAGATTAGAAAACTAATAAAACAAACCCAAAATAAAAGTTGAGACATAGCAAAAATCCCCAATTTCCAACGGTCTTTTCTTTTATAATATTTCCCTGCTTGAAGATGTCTTCTCTTTTGATGGTATAACTTTTCCCAACTGTCTACTGCTAAAGACAAACTATGTGCCTCCATTTGTGTACAAATAGTTACAATAGCTCTATCACTCATTTCATTGACAATTAAATCATCATCACCTGAAAGAACATCTGCATGATTTTCAAAAGCAGTACTTTCCTCATACACTTTACGGGTATAGGCTAAATTTCGACCTACTCCCATATAAGGTTTACCAATTAATGCAGTCGATAAATATTGCATTCCAGTTACAAAAGTTTCATAGCGTATCACCTTGTTTAAGAAGGTTTTTTCTTTGTAATAAGGAGCGTATCCCAATACAATACTTCTCACATCCACCAACTTTTCACTCATCAACCTCAACCAATAGGTGGTTCTTGGTCGACAATCTGCATCAAGAAATAAAAAGCGTTCTCCTGTAGCATTTTCAATCCCTTTTTGTATTGCTGCCTTTTTACCACTTTTTTCATACATTTGATGAAGTTGGATTTTGGGGAATTTTATATTTTTCAATATTTCTGAAGTTTCATCAGTAGAATGATCATCTACAATCACCAATTCATAATTTGGATAATCTTGAGAGATTAAAATAGGCAGCAATCTTTTTAAATTTTCAGCTTCATTTTTTACGGCAATAATAATTGACATTTTGGGTTGCTTCTTCTTGAGTACCCCTACTTCTTGATACAAATAAAATGGAAGAAAATATCGAAGGTAAACATACAGCTGAACAAGTACAGCTAAAAGAAACAAAGCAATCCAAACATTTTCTAACGAAAACACTGTAAAATCCATATTTTATTTTGATAGCTACAAAGGTAGAACTCTTTACTAGGCTTTCTGTAATTTTGGCAATCTTTCAACACATATATTCAATGCAGTTTAAACTATTAGCTAAAGATAAGGGAAGTAAAGCCCGAGCAGGAAAAATCACAACAGCTCATGGAGAAATTCAAACGCCCGTCTTTATGCCTGTTGGTACAGTTGGTTCTGTAAAAGCTATTAATCAGCAACAATTAAAAGAAGACATTAAAGCCGAAATTATATTAGGTAATACTTACCATTTGTATTTACGACCTGGATTAGAAGTCATTCAAGCTGCTGGTGGCTTACACCAATTTAACGGCTGGGATGGCCCACTTTTAACAGACAGTGGAGGATTTCAGGTTTATTCTTTAGCTCATAGGAGAAAAATCACCGAAGAAGGAGTTAAATTCTCTTCTCATATTGATGGATCCAAGCACTTTTTCACTCCAGAAAACGTTATGGATACGCAAAGGGTTATTGGTGCTGATATCATTATGGCATTTGACGAATGTGTTTCTTATCCCTGTGATTATAATTATGCAAAAAGGTCCATGCATTTAACCCATAGATGGTTAAAACGCTGCTGCGATCGCTTTGATGAAACAGATCCAATTTATGGTTATCGCCAAACACTTTTTCCTATTGTTCAAGGAAGTACCTATAAGGAATTGAGAAAGGAGTCTGCAGAATTTATCGCCTCTATGAATAGAGAAGGAAATGCTATTGGAGGTCTATCTGTTGGCGAACCCACAGAAGTAATGTATGAAATGTGTGAAATTGTTTGTGACATTTTACCAGAAGACAAACCCAGGTACTTAATGGGTGTTGGAACCCCAGCAAACCTTATAGAGAATATTGCTTTAGGAGTTGATATGTTTGATTGCGTAATGCCCACAAGAAATGCTAGAAATGGCATGCTCTTTACAAAAAATGGAATCATCAACATTAGAAATGAAAAATGGAAAAAAGATTTTAGCCCCATTGAAGAAAATGGTGCGAGCTTTGTTGATAGTTTTTATAGCAAAGCTTATTTAAGACATCTTATGGTCTCTAAAGAACTTTTAGGTTCTCAAATTGCAAGTCTTCACAACTTGGCATTCTACAATTGGCTAATGAAAGAAGCGAGGCAGCAGATCTTAAACAACACGTTCTCAACCTGGAAAACCAATATAGTACAAAAATTGGAGCAGCGATTGTAGTATGAAAAAAATTGATCTCTATATTATTAAAAAATTTTTGGGAACCTTCTTTTTTTCCATTGCATTAATTATATCCATATCTATAGTTTTTGACTTTTCTGAAAATATAGATGACTTTATTGAAAAAAATGCTCCCCTAAAAGCAATTTTATTTGATTATTACCTCAATTTTATTCCTTATTTCGCTAACCTATTTAGCCCCTTATTTATCTTTATTTCAGTAATTTTCTTTACCTCAAAAATGGCTTCTAATACAGAAATAATAGCCATTCTAGCGAGTGGAGTTTCTTATAGGAGAATGATGCGCCCATTTATTATTGTAGCAATATTCCTAGGAGGTTTATCCTATTATTTAAATAATTACCTCATTCCTGATAGCAACAAGAAGAGACTCAACTTTAAATACACCTACATTAAAAATCCCTATAGAAATCAAGACAGAAACATACATTTTCAACTGAGCCATAACAATTATGTTTATCTTAAAAGCTATGCCGCGCAAACTGATGTTGGCGTGCAATTCTCCTTGGAACAATTTGATGACGATGGAAATCTAAGATATAAACTATTTTCAGACTATATCAGCTGGGATACTACCAAGCAATTATGGACCATTCAAAATTATTACGAAAGAAAAATCGATGGATTAAATGAAAGTATTTTTGAAGGTTTAGAAAAAGATACCGTGCTAAACATGTCACCCGATGACTTTAGACATAGAGACACCGATGTAGAAATGCTCACTTATGACGAATTAAATGCTGCTATTGCCGAGGAAAAATTCAAAGGAACTCAAAATGTAGTTTTCTATGAAGTAGAGAAATATAAAAGACAAGCCTTCCCTTTTGCAAGTATTGTACTAACTGTTATAGGAGTTTCTATTGCGAGTAGAAAAGTAAGAGGAGGAATTGGTTTGCATTTGGGAGTAGGACTTACCTTGAGTTTTACCTATATCCTTTTCATGAAAGTTACCCAAACTTTTTCTACCAATGGAAATTTAGACCCCGCTATCGCAATGTGGCTGCCCAATGTGTTATTTGCTATTATTTCTATTTACCTATACAAAAAAGCACCAAAATAATCTATAGCGTTTTTGCCCACTTCCACCAATAAGTATTAAAAGTTGAGACGTCAATTTTGCTTTCAAAAACTCCATATACAGTAGACCCACTACCACTCATCGAGGAATAAACAGCTCCAAGACTATAAAGTTGATTTTTGACTTCCTCTAAAATGGGATGGATTTTAAAAATGGTTTCTTCAAAGTCATTTTTAATATACTTTTTCCAACTATCTATAGGTTGTTGAATAAGGGTTGCTATACTTTGCTTAGGAGGTTGAGGAACTAGCTGTGCATATGCTTTCCTAGTGCTAACAAAAACATCCGGTTTTACCAGCAATAAATGATAGCCTTTTAATACGTTATAAGCGGGATCAACTGTTACCTTTTCCCCCCTACCAGCAATTAAAGCAGCCTTATTCTGAATAAAAAAGATACAATCACTTCCCAATTGAGCAGCATAACTTTCTAATTGCAATGGAGTAATTTCTAAATTAAACTGCCTATTAATTTCTTTTAACACAAAGGCAGCATCAGCTGAACCTCCTCCTAAACCTGCGCCAATAGGAATATTCTTTTTTAATTCTAAATGGACGTTTGGAAAATTAAAGTCTTTTCTAAGTAATTGCAAAGCCTTAAAACATAAGTTTTGATGAACATCTAGAGGCAAATGTGCGTGATTTGAGTAAAAACTGTCCTTTTTTGAAGGACTTATGATTATCTCATCAACTAAATCAATGGGCAAAAAGATACTTTCAATTTCATGAAAACCATCATTTCTACGCCCTACAACGTTGAGTCCCAGATTAATTTTAGCATTTGCGAAAACTTGCATAACACAAATATAATTCAATTATCTAAGCTAATAAATAATGTTACGGCTCTTGTTCAATTTTTGTAATTTTGACCTAACGTTAAAAATGAGTTTATGCGACACTATCTTGATTTTGAAAATCCCATAAAAGAGATTATAGAACAAATTGAACAAGCAAAAGAGTTAGAGGAAAAAAGCCAAGTTGATGTTTCCAAAACAACGAAAGCCCTTGAAAAGAAATTAAGGGAAACTCAAAAATCAATTTATAGTAAACTCACTCCATGGCAAAAAGTTCAAGTTAGTAGACATCCTGAAAGACCTTATACACTAAGTTATATTAAAGCAATTACCGAAGGAGATTTTATTGAGCTTCACGGCGATAGAAATGTGAAGGATGATAAAGCCATGGTTGGAGGTATTGGAACCATTGATGGACAGTCCATAATGTTTATAGGGCAGCAAAAAGGGGTAAATACAAAATTGAGACAATATAGAAACTTTGGAATGGCCAATCCCGAAGGATATAGAAAAGCATTAAGGTTGATGAGGCTAGCTGAAAAATTCAACATCCCTATCGTTACTTTTATCGACACTCCAGGAGCTTTCCCTGGTCTAGAAGCTGAGGAAAGAGGTCAGGGAGAAGCCATTGCAAGAAACCTTATGGAAATGTTTAGCATTCAAGTACCTATCATTTGTATTATTATTGGAGAAGGTGCATCAGGTGGTGCTTTAGGTATTGGCATAGGAGACAAAGTGCTTATGCTAGAAAACTCTTGGTATTCCGTGATTTCTCCTGAAAATTGCTCTACTATTTTATGGAGAAATTGGGACTTTAAAGAAAGAGCAGCTGAAGCATTAAAGCTTACAGCAGAAGATATGCTTGAAAATAAACTTATTGATGGCATCATAAAAGAACCTCTTGGTGGGGCACATTCCAATCCAGAGGAAATGTTTGATATCGTAAAAAGAGAAATTAAAAAACACATTGGAAGACAACTACAAAAAGATCCTGAAAAATTAACAGCTTCTAGAATTAGGAAATTCACCAATATGGGCGTAGTTGATGAAACTAAAAAACGCTAAGTACTATTCGTTCCAAGGTAAAGCTGCTTCCAATTGAAATGGTAAAACAATACTTCTTTTAAGAGATAAGGTCTGAGCATCCCTAATAAACAGGGTATCCTCATTAACCAATAACAATTCGTTTTCTAAGGTATCATAATAAGCAAAATCAAGAACTTGATGGATTGTTTTAACCACTTCATAAGGCAATTTGTAATTAACAACAGACTGATTGCTAACCAACAAAAACTCCCCTTTGCTTATTTCTTTAAATAAAAGTAATTTTTCATTGGGTGAATTTCTATGCAACAAAGAAGTTGCCGCTCCTCTTTGAATATCATAATTTAACAATTCTAATCCTGTAGGGTTTTGAACCGCTAAAAAAGCCTTATCCTCCGAATACATGCACAAACCAACTACATTTTTAGAAAGTATACTGTGACTAACTACCCCTCCACTAATCCTATATAGTAAACTAATTTTACTTTGCCCAAAAACTTTTGGCTTTTCGACGACTAAAATATATTCCCCATAGACATCAAGATGTGTAGGATGATAACCTTCAGAAGAAGTATAAATGAAATTTTTAATGAGTTGATAATTATAACCCTCTAAAGTCCCATTAGTTAAAGCAATAAAAACCTGTCGATTGTCCATATATAAATTAGAAAAAGCATCGGTTTGCTGAGTTGTTGGAGCAGGTAGTTGCTGAATCACTAAGTTGTTTTTTAAATCAAAAACGATTGCATTTGTCTTTTGTTTGGGGATAAACCACAGTTGTTGATCTATTGAATTAATTTCACTTGCTCCAAAAGAACCCGTAGTGGTATAAAACTTCTCAAAACTATTTGGGAATATTTGTTTATAAAACTCTAACTCTAAAGCATTAGACACTATAAAAACGAATCCCCTTCGTTGAACTCTTTGCGAGTTGATAACAATACTAGTAAATGCTGCACTTTCTTTTCCATTGTTAACCAAAAGCTCAAAATAATAAGCTTCTTTATCCCAATCTTTATCTTTTAACACATAGGAATGTTGAAGATGATAGGAAGTGGATGAAGTTTGAAAATACTTAAGATCTCCTGCAATTCTTTTTGTGCTCTTTTCTATAAGTGAAAGTCTAATCGATTGAATTTCCCTCTCAGATTTTATTTGTGCTTCAATCCATACCGTATCTCCGGCAGTATAGTTCTCCCCATTTCTTGGAGACAAGAATTGTATATCAGCTAATGCATACTCTTCTCCCTTTTTGCAAGAAAACAATAACAATAAAATTAATAATGAAATAAGCAACCTCATATTAAAAAGAAAAGTTCAAAATTAAAGTTATACATAATTGAAGTGTTGCATGAAAATTTGAGATAAAAAGATTTTTGTCACTTTTAAGGTTGTTAATAAACCGTTCAAAAGCTGTTAATATCCATTGGATAACTTGTTAATTCTTGTTGATAATTTAATTATCTTATGGGTATCTGTTGAGTATAAAGCAATACAAAATTTAATAAATCATTTTAGCTTTTACACAAGGAATGAGAATGTAAAAGTGCTACTTTTGATGCTATGAGTGATCTAAATGAACAAGTAGAAATAAGAAGGAAAAGAAGCAATGCTTCTAAATGGCAAACCCTTGGATTAGAGCATGGTAAGCTACAACCCCAGGCCTTAGATTTAGAAGAGGCAGTTTTAGGTGCCATGATGTTGGAGAAGGAAGCCGTCAATACGGCAATTGAAATTCTTCGCCCTCAAAGTTTTTATAAAGAAAGTCACCAAAAAATCTTTGAAGCCATTCACCAATTGTTTGAAAGTTCTCAACCCATAGACATATTAACAATTACAGATAAATTAAAAGAAAATGGAAGTTTAGACGCAGTTGGAGGCCCTTATTACATTTCTCAATTAACCAATAGAGTTGCATCTGCTGCTAACATTGAATTTCACGCTAGAATTATTGCCCAAAAATTTATTCAAAGAGAACTTATTCGTATTTCTACGGAGATTATCAATGATGCTTATGATGATACCACAGATGTTTTCACCTTATTAGACCGAGCAGAATCCGGCTTATTTGGAGTAACTGAAGGAAACATCAGAAAACAATACGACTCCATGTCCGATTTGATTAGAGGGGCAATTAAACAAATCGAACAAGCAAAAAATCAAGAAGGAAATGTTGTTGGTATTCCTAGTGGTTTTGAAGCCTTAGATAAAATAACCAGTGGATGGCAACCTTCAGATTTAATTATTTTGGCAGCAAGGCCAGCTATGGGTAAAACCGCTTTTGCTCTTTCCTTAGCAAAAAATGCTGCCATAGATTTTGAAAAGCCAGTAGCTATATTCTCTTTAGAAATGTCTTCTCTTCAATTAGTTACCCGTTTAATTTCATCAGAATCAGAACTTTCTTCAGAAAAGCTAAGAAGTGGAAATTTAAAGGACTTTGAATTGGCTCAAATTCATTCTAAAATTTCTGGTTTAGCAGAAGCTCAAATCTTTATAGATGACACTCCTGGAATTTCAGTTTTTGAATTACGTGCAAAAGCAAGAAGATTAAAATCTCAGCATGACATACAGTTATTAGTAGTGGATTACCTTCAATTAATGACTGCTGGTAGCGATGGAAAATCTTCGGGAAATAGAGAACAAGAAATCTCAACCATATCCCGTTCTTTAAAAAGCATTGCTAAAGAATTAAACATTCCTGTAATTGCACTTTCCCAGTTAAGTCGTGCTGTAGAAACCAGAGGAGGTGATAGAAGACCTCAGCTCTCAGACTTAAGGGAATCGGGATCTATTGAGCAAGATGCAGACATGGTGATGTTCATTAACCGACCAGAGTACTACGGTTTAACAGAAGATGAAGACGGAAATTCAACTTTGGGAATAGCCAACATTATTATTGCCAAACACCGTAATGGCGCAACAGGTGATGTACAACTGAAATTCACGAAAGAGCTTGCTAAGTTTGGAAATCTAGAACCTTCCTTTTTTGGAAATAGCGATGTAGATTTTGGAGATTTACCTATATCCGACGAATTTGACACTGGATCTACCATCACAAGAAAATCTAAAATGGACGACATTGCAGATGACAACGATGCTCCCTTTTGATAAATGCTTATCTTTAGGTTTTATCATAAAGATATATTAAAATGAAAAGGTTCCTTTCTGTTTTATTCTTGATGGTATTGAGCAGTAGCTCTTTTGCTGCCTATATTTTAATTCCTATGGATCAAACCCAAAAAGATCATCTAAAAGCTTATGGAATTGCCTATTGGGTTTTAGAACGAGAAGTTGAAGTAGATTGGCTTCTAAATTATAGAGGAGGTAGCTTTATGACTAAGCATGCCAAAACAATCGAAAATGAGTTGCTTATTAGAGGGGTTTCCTATGAAGTAATAGCCGATGCTAAAAGCACAGCTATTCTTACCGAAATTTCTAACCCCGAAGCCAATCAAGATGTAGTAAAGTTATTAAAAGCTCCAAAAATGGCCGTCTATTCTCCAAAAGAAAAGCAACCTTGGGATGATGCTGTAACTCTTGTATTAACTTATGCTGAGATTCCTTATACCATAGTTTACGATAGAGAAGTTATTCAGGGCGAATTGTCAAAATACGATTGGCTGCACCTGCATCACGAAGATTTTACAGGACAATATGGAAAATTCTATGCTGCTTATAGAAACCATGCTTGGTATAAAGAAACTGTGAGAAGCAACGAGCAAATGGCTACAGAACTGGGATTCAAAAAAGTATCTGACTTAAAGCTTGGAGTGGCACAAAAAATTAAAGAATTCACAGCTGGAGGAGGTTTTCTTCTTTCTATGTGCTCTGGAACAGATACCTATGACATTGCACTTGCAGCAAGTGAATTAGACATTTGCGAACCCATGTTTGACGGTGATGGCTCAACTCCTAGCTACAACAGCAAATTGGATTTTGCAAATTCTTTTGCATTTGAAAACTTTACTATAACTACAGATCCTATGAAGTATGAGTTTTCAAACATAGACCTAACTGATAGACATTCGAAATTAGCTCAAAACAGAGACCTTTTTACCCTATTTGAATTTTCTGCAAAATGGGACCCGGTACCTACCATGTTATGTCAAAACCACAGCACAGTTATCAAAGGTTTTATGGGCCAAACTACTGCTTTTGATAAAAGGTTCATAAAAAAAGATGTTTTAATTATGGGAGAAAACAAAGCCCTAAATTCTGCCAAATACATTCATGGAACTTATGGTAAAGGTACTTGGACATTTTATGGAGGACATGACCCCGAAGACTATAGGCACTTTGTTGGAGACCCGCCTACAGATTTAAGTTTGCATCCCAACAGCCCCGGTTATCGACTAATTTTAAACAATGTCTTGTTCCCAGCTGCCAAAAAGAAAAAACATAAAACTTAGTTCAACAATCGAGCTTTTAAACCAATTTTTAGTGCCCTGCCTGGAATGGGATAGTTTTCTATTCTATAAGTACTTGTAGAGAAATTATCGTAAAGTAAATTCTCAAACTTTACAAAGAAAACAGCATTTTCTTTAACCTCCATATTTAGGAAAACATCCAATTGTTGAATGTTTCCTAAAGACTGATTTCCCTTTCTTAAATGAAATTGCCCAGCTGCCGGGGAATAAGCATATCCCTGAAATTTTCCTATATAATAAAAATCGAAGCCAAATTCTAAGTGTAATTTTTTCTCAAAAAAGTTGTTCTTATAATACAAAGAATGATAGGAAATAAAAGAAGGTAAAGGAATAAGCTCTTCTTTTGAAATCTTCTGGAAAGCTAATCGATTGAATAAGTTTAATCTACCCTTAAAGAAAGAAAACTTCTTATTAAGCTCAGCAGACCAAATGTTTATTTCTTTTTGATGTTGTTGAGCCTCAGCCAAACTATCTAAATAAACATAATTTACAATACCTCTCCCAGAAAAAGAGAGATAAATACCCGATTTGTTTTCCTTAATCCCAAGCCCTACCTTGGAAGTGTTAATCGTTTTAAAATCATTATTTCTAAAGTACTGATTACTCCTAAAGTGATTTAAAAAGTAATCGGTTTGTTTTTTACTACTTCTTGACTTTAATTCAAACTGAAAGCTACCCAACTCCTCCGTGGTAATTGTTGCAGAAAAATCCTGTTCTTCTTTATGATATCCCGACATCCCCTTTTCAAAAACAAAGTCAACCTGCTGACCAAACAAGTTGGAAGCATAAGAAGCTTCTAAAAAGGTGCTGTTAAAGGTTTTCTCGATTAAATTGTTTTGAGCATAATGATAAACATCATGCCTAGCTCCTATATTCAAGCTATAATTAAAAAAAGACAGACCCAAATAATTCCCAAAATCATCGGCAAATGTAGAGTCTTTTGTATAGGTCGTATCAAAATAGGAATGCGTATAAAAATTGGTGTTGGAATTAGATAAGTCGTGCAAATAATTTCTAAAAGAGCGTTTGTAATAGATTTTATGTTCTATAGAAATTAGGTCTGCACTGTCTTTTTGAAATAAAACATATTGGTTATTAGTTCCTATCTCTTGTCCTCTAAATCTATTGTGCGCATCAAATAAATTAATATCTATTAAAATAGTATTTTCTAATTCCCTCTTATCTTCTTTAATAAATACTCCTCCATTTTCTTGGGATTTTAAATTATTAATCAAATAATATCCTTTAGAATGAAATTTTTTATTTCTACTATGTAGGTTGTAATTAACATGAAATCGAGTATGATTCGTCAATTGTCTTACATAAAAGCCTTCAGAAGAGATTCGTTCAAAATTAAAACTCACATTTAATCCTTCCCCTAAGTTTTGAGTATGGAAAAGTTGAAAAAATTGTTCTGTTTTAGCACCATTGACATATGTTAAGGTAGTCAGCGGTCTATCAACATTGTAATACTTTAAAGAATCTTCTGTTCTTAAATAGGGACTGTAGGCCGCAAACATATTGTTTATTGACTCATCGGCGTCTTTGTAATTTAAATGATAGGCTGCTAAGCCAAGGTTCCCAGAGCGGGCAACAGCTAGATGTTTTTTTCCGAATACCCTATATTGATGAAAATTGTCAATTCCACCAACCTTAAACTCTTTAAAGTTTAGCTGCCTTTCATTCTTAGCCACATAAAAATGCAAAGTGTCAAAAGTTCCTTCCTCTTCGTTTTGTGCAATCGAAACCAAGGAAAAACAAAAAACCAAAAACATAAGTGAAATGGCTCTTTTCATTCGGCAAAGATAATTAATGTAAGCAAAGGGGTATACATTTTAAGCTATAGGTTTTATCAACTTATTGTGAAAAATAAAAATGTACTTTGCCTTTAACAAAAACAGCTATACCCTGGCAGTATAGCTGTTTTAAAATAGATGCAACTTAATTTAAAAGTTATAGTTTCTCAAAATCAAAGGAAATATGACCCTTTTCATCTTGTTCGTTATAAAAACCTGTAAACTGTAGTTTATAATAATCCCCTGATGAATCTTTTATTACATACACATCTGGTTTTACATTATATTTAAAGTCAGATAGGCTTAGTACTTTCCAATCGTAACCTATGGCATTTAAATCATTAGATAAATGAGCACTTTCAGCTACCTCTTTTGTAACCTTTCCAAACTCTAAATTGTTAATTTTAGCAGCATGGGTTTTATATGAATTTAGCAAAACCCCTGTAGCTACTTGAATCTGAGTGGTATCGGTATTAGCATAAAAAATATGGGTATATTTAGTAAAACATAAATCAAAACTTTCTTTTTGAGGTTCAATTTGAATCTCTTTACCAGTTACAAAAGAGAAAGCCACTTTGTTAAAAGCCGAATTTTTTGCAACGATTGCTGTGTCTATACTACTACTTCCTAATTCAGCATAAGCAAAATGATAAGCTCCGTCTTTAATTTCTATCAATTGAAACTTCCAACTTTCTAAAGAGTCATTAGTAGGCGAAAAGCCTCTTCTAATAAGTAATACTTCTTGAAGTTGACTAACATCACCAATAGCCAAGCTATCTTTCATTCCACTTTGATGCTCATAGTTATACTCTAAATTTGGGTCGGCATTTACATTTTCAAACTCATTAATTCCGGTAAAAGCAACAGAAGCATTTAAGGCCGAGTTTAAATAAATTACATCTGACTCACTATCAAAAGCGATATCCCAATCTAGGATGTTATTGCTTTTAACCACCTGGTTATTCGAGAGGTTGAACCAAACTTGGTTTTCATAATTACTTCCTATATCAGCAGTATTCCACTGCACTTCTGTAGGAATAGGGTTTTTGTCTTCAATAGCTTTCTCTTCTTTCTTACATCCCACAATAAAAAAGGATAATGCAATACTTAGTAAAAGTACTTTATTTATTTGTTTCATTATTTTAATGTTTTGTTATTTAAAATTAAAGGTCAGTGATTTTAAGGTTGATTAAAGTTTAAACCTAGCTTCACAAAGGCTACTCTTCCCATCCCAATGGGAATAAGGCTGTTGTTTTCTTCTCCTATTTCTGTTCTTGCTTCAATATTTTCCACTCCTAAAATATTTTTACATCCAAGGGCAACATATAATTTTTCTTTCCAAAACTTTTTAGAAATAGTAAGATCTAGTAATTGATAAGCCTCTATAGTTTGTTTTATTACATCAGATGCATTATCCGGAATAAACCCAGGCAAGGCGTCCTCTCCCTTATATTTAAATCCGGGCAGTTCCCCTTGATATTTTGCAAAAACAGAAAAAGTGATTTTAGGTTTTTCCCATAAATAAGTAGCACTTGCTCTAATCTCAGGAGAATATGTATAGTCATTTAATGGGTTAATATCAGACAATACATCATACCTTCCTATGTATGACCCTCCAAGATTTATACTTATACTTTCATAAATGGCAGAAAAATTGAGATTTATCCCCTTGGTTAAGCTCTCCCCTATATTATCATACCGGTATGAAGCTGAAGCATTTCCGAATTGGACATATTTAATTTGATTAAAAACTCGATTATAAAATGCTACTAACTCCGCTTTAATTAACCAGTCGTTAAATAAAAATTTCTGATGAAAGCTTATGGAGTAATTATCTGACTTTTCAGCCTTTAAATCGGCATTGCCTCTAAGGCTATGATTTACATCTTCAAACCTCAAATAAAGTTCCTTTAAAGAAGGAGCTCTAAAGCCTTTGGCATAAGAAACTCTTGCAATGCTATTCCCTCTAGCATACCTTAAGTTTAGAGAAGGAGTTAATGGAGAAGCGTATTTTGTATTATAACTGTATCGTACAGCCGGCTTAAAAATTAAATTTTTAATTAGGTTTGCTTCAACAGATGCAAAAGCAGCATAGTCTCCTATTTCTTGATAATCCTCATCTATCTTTTGTCCCTTAGCATTTTCCACATTAATATCATACCCAATTTCATAATTAATTAATGCAGAGCCTCTAGTTGTTGCTATACTCCCTCTAGAATTATACAATTGAAATAAGGTTGTATCCTCAGAATCTCCAGCTAATCTGTTGCTTTCAAGCGTCCTTAAGTTTTTCCTTATCCCTTCATTTACACGCCTGTAGTTATTATATGAAGCCAACCAATTTAGAGAGAGGTTATCATTAATCTTTCCTCTAGCAAAGATTGCATTATCAAATCGTTTGGTATAATAATAGTTATCAGTAGCCGTATATAAAGTTCCGCCCTGACCTCTAACTGGGTAACCTAAGTCGGTTACCGTCTCATCAAAAACTTCCCCTTTGTAGGTCAATACTATATCTTTAAGATTAAAATGGTATTGCAACCTGCCAAAATATTGTTCTTTTGGTTTCCAAAGCCTATCCACTCTGCTACTGTCCGCTGCTGGTGATTCAAAACTTGGGAAAAAGCTATCTCCCGAACTCCAGCCGTCAAAATAATTTCTTCCTAATGAAAATTGCAAAGAATGGTTCTTAGCCAACTTGGCTGCAGCAGCAGCTTCTATATTATAAGTACCTACGCTTTCTGTATAGGCATCTATCCCTGCACTCCATCTATATTTACTTTCTGTTTTGGTAATGATATTTATAGTACCAGCCAAAGCATTACTACCATAATTTACACTTAATGGCCCTTCAATTACCTCAATTCGTTCTACATCATTTAAATTGATTTGACTTAAATCAACTTGTCCATACAAACGCCCAATCACAGGAACTCCATCGATAAGTATTTTTACATTCTCTCCGTCCATTCCCTGTAAGCTCATCCCCGATCCAAAAATACTACTCTGAGAAAAACGAATATTTAATTCATTGCTTAAAGCATCTTTTACATTCACCGCTGCCATGTTATCTAATTTTTGTCGGTTGATAACATTTACCTTATGAACGGACCTTTCTATACTTGTTGGTGAATATTGCGCAGTAACTACTACATCATCAATCATATGACTTTGGGGCTTTAAACTCAAAGTCTTATTTCCGTCTTTGCTGTATAAAGTATCTTTTATGCTTTTATAGCCTATATAAGAAACTTTCACCAAGAGGTAGCTCCCACCTTTAAAATAATATTTCTCTATATTAGCAATCCCACTTTGATTAGTAGATAAAAAGTATTCCGTGCCATTTTCAGAAGTTAAAGCAACGGTAGCACCAATCAAAGTATTGAAATTACCACTATCAACAACTTTTAATTGTTGTGCTGACACCCAACTAAATGAGAGGAATAAAAGAAGTGAAATTAGTATTCTCATAAAAAGCGCTTACTTATAATCATTCTAAATAAGACTAATTTTTGACAAAAGTACCCTTAAAAGATAGATATTACAATCGCATAAAGAGGTTATATTTAAATAATACTTTTATACCCACATTTAGGGATAAGAGAAAAAACAATATTTACAGCTCATATCAGAAAGTTGTTGATAAAAAGCTTTAATTTTGAAATAAATTCTTAAACAAATGAACTTAACAGAACAGGTAAATGCAGATATAATGTCTGCTATGAAGGAAAAAAATCAAAACAAACTTAAATCCCTAAGAGCCATAAAGAGTGAGCTTTTATTAGCTGCCACAGAAAAAGGTGCAAAAGAATCTACAGAAGATGCAGAGATTAAGATTTTACAAAGGTTAGTAAAACAAAGAAAAGATGCTGCTGAGATATTTATAAAACAAGGAAGGGAGGATTTAGCAACTGAAGAATTAAATGAGATTAGCTTCATCGAAGTTTATCTTCCAGAACAACTTTCAGTAGAAGAAATAGCTAAAACAATAGCCAACATTATCAAAAATACTGGAGCAAGCAGCATGAAGGATATGGGTAAAGTTATGGGGCTTGCGAATAAACAAATGGGAGGAAAGGCAGATGGAAAAACCATAGCTGAGATTGTAAAAAAGGCTTTAAATCAATAAACTAACTAAAATAAATCAATAAATTCATTTAACATTAATCCATTATAATATGAAAAAAATCACACAACTAATTCTAGCAGTAAGCTTTATTTTTGGTTTATTTTCTTGTAGCATGGTAAAGCAACCTCAAGCTGTCAACAACTTTCAAAGGGTGAAGTATAACGCTCATTTGAATTTAGCAAAAAAGCAAGAAAGTAAAAAATTAAATACAACGGCTAACAGCTTTAAAGAAGTTGCTAAAATAGAAGAAACAAAGGCAGGCGCTGAAATAGCAAAAAGCAACAACACTTATAAAAACGAGCTAGTTGCTTCTAACTCATCTAAACAAAAAATCAATAAAGCGCAAGAATTAGATCTTACAACAATTCAAGATAAAGTAGCTCTAAATAATTTTGATTTTCAACTTTCTTTAAATAAGATTAGAAATAAGGAAGTCAGACCAACAAGTAATTTTATTGCTGAGCCTATGCCCGCAGCCGCAAAAGGAGATTTAGGAAGTCTACTATACATTATCTTAGTGGTTATTTTAGCTTTAATTATTATTGGTTTTCTATCTAATTTAGCTGGAGGTCTTATAGGTTTATTAATTGCAATCTTAGTTATTTTACTTATTCTTAGATTATTAGGAATAGCCTAATTTAAAAATAAAAACATAAAAAAAGGGCTGATTGAGATTTCAATCAGCCCTTTAATTTTAGTGATATTTATCAATGATTGAATGACTTACATCATTCCACCCATACCGCCCATG
>CAZKFN010000001.1:162997-192054 GCA_964552035.1 uncultured Flavobacteriales bacterium | reverse complement strand
TACCGCTGATACCCGCTGATTTATTTATTGCATTAATCAACGGAAAACTCATCTGTGACAATCTGCGCCATCTGCGGGCAACCTCCCTATAGAAGCTTTTTCTCTCGCGGATTCCGCTGATACCCGCTGATTTCTTCTCTGCGTAAATCCGCGCCATCTGCGGGAAACATTCATTATGAGAAATATTTTTCTCCCATCTGAATTTCACTGACAAATGACTCCCCAATCTCACCGCCGGAAAAATCCCCACCATCAAAATCAACCAAAACCAAAAAGGCTGCCTGACAGAAAACCAGATATAGACAATGACCATCATTTTATTGCCCCCTATTCAAACTTAACCGTTTTGTAATTTCTCTGAAATGTTTTTGAAATACCACAGTAGTTCTTTTGCAGTAAATAAATTTAAAAGCATTAGAAATGAAGAAATTTTTAATTTTCGCAAGTTGCCTGATTGGTAGCACAGCCCTATTCGCTCAAGAAGACACGATTCAAAAAGAACCGCCCAACAATCTTGAGTTAGTTCAGAGAATGACTGAACTTGAAGATGGATTAAAAGAGCTCAAAAATCTGACAATAAGCGGTTATATTCAAACCCAATTCCAATATGGCGAGAAAGACGCGTCGCTTAAGGTAGGCAGTTCCAACGAAGATAAAACAAAGGGTTTCAACCGGCTCGGAATTAGACGGGGAAGAATCAAATTGGCTTATACCCGAGGTATTGGCACAGGTGTATTTCAATTAGACATCACAGAAAAAGGACTGGGACTGAAAGACGCTTATCTTAAATTAACCGATCCCTGGCTCAATTCCATTTCAACCACTATGGGGATCTTTGATCGTCCGTTTGGTTATGAAATTTCCTATTCCTCCTCGCAACGAGAATCGCCCGAACGGTCAACCGTTTTTCAAACTTTATTTCCTGAAGAACGAGATTTGGGTGCAAAAATCACCTTGCAAGCTCCCAAAACATCACCTTGGAGTAGGTTGAAATTAGATGCCGGTCTGTTTGCCGGTAATGGAATAAAAATGGAAACTGACAGCCGCAAGGATTTTATTGGGCATTTAGCTTTCAATCAAACCCTAAAAGAAAATATAAAAATAGGTGCGGGAATCTCCTATTATCATGGAGGTGTTTATCAAGGTTCCAAAAATATTTATCGAAATAATGGAAATGGATTCTCATTGAATTCCGAGGAAGCCAATATCGGCCAATTTGCAAAAAGAGAATATTTGGGTCTGGACTTTCAACTCAATATTTCAAGTAAAATTGGTTTAACCAAGCTTACATCGGAATATCTGTTTGGAACGCAACCCGGAGGAATGAACGACAGTAAAAGCCCAAATTCGTCCGCACTTCCAACAAGCGATGTTTATATCCGAAATTTTAGGGGTGGCTATGCCATGCTGGTTCAAGATTTTGGTTTGCTGCCCATTTCCGCCATTGTAAAATATGACTGGTATGATCCCAATATTAAAGTAAAAGGAAATGATATTGGAACAAACAACACCCATGCAGGAGATATAAGCTTTCGTACGTTCGGATTGGGATTGCAGTGGAGAATAGATAATAATTTCCGACTGACTTCTTATTATGAAATCGTGAAAAATGAGGTTTCTGAAAATCTTGAAGGTTACGAATCGGATAGAAAAGACAATGTATTCACCCTGAGATTACAGTACAAATTTTAAATCGTAACAGAATTGTAACCGCATTGAAATTAGGACGCAACATAGTCTCACTTTCTTTGCACAAGAATTAAATAAAGAAAATATGAAAAAAATAATTTTAGTTTTATCAATTATCGGTATTGCAATGGGTTGCAATACAAAAACGGACAAGGAAATCTTAACCATAAAAGGTTCGGACACCGTGTTACCACTCACTCAGGAAGAAATGGAAGCTTATCAGAAGGAGCATCCCGATGCAGCTATTTCGGTAACCGGCGGTGGGAGTGGTGTCGGAATTGCGGCTCTGCTCAGTGGCACCACGGATATTGCCCAATCCTCACGAAAAATAAAATTTGACGAGAAGTCAAAATTGGAAGAAACGGGAAAAGAACTGCATGAAGTTATTATTGCTTACGATGCACTGAGTGTAGTGGTTCACCCCGACAACAAAGTGTCCAAATTGACACGAGAGCAATTGGAAGGAATTTTTACAGGGGAAATAACCAACTGGAACGAAGTCGGTGGAGAGGATTTAAAAATCATTCCATATTCAAGAGAAACGTCTTCAGGGACTTATGAATTTTTCAAAGAAAGCGTATTAGAAAACAAGAATTACATGAACGGCATTTTGAGTATGCCTGCCACCGGTGGAATTATCCAATCTGTGAGCCAAACCAAAGGGGCCATCGGTTATGTGGGATTTGCGTACATCAACAACAAGGTAAAAGATATTCATATTTCTTACGACCAAGGGAAAACGTATGTTGAACCAACGGTTGAAAATGCCAAAAACGAAAGTTATCCTATCGTAAGACCGCTTTATTATTACTATACCGATATCCATTCATCAGGTAAAGCATTCATTGATTTTATACTTTCTCCAAAAGGGCAAAAGTCGGTTTCTGATGCGGGTTATCTTTCTGTAAAATAATCATTTCCCATTTTCGAATATGAAAAAAATTATAGATAAGCTGGTAGAAGGATTACTTAAAATGAGTGGTGCGGTTACGAGCTTAATTATTCTGCTCATTATTGTTTTTCTGTTTAAAGAAGGAAGCGGATTGTTTCAATCTTCCACCGTTGAAAAAGGTTATACACTTTTAGTAAATGCCCAAAATCCGGTTGAAAAACTTTCTCCCCAAGAATTAAAACAGATTTTTGACGGAAAAATTAAAAACTGGGAGGAATTAGGAGGGAAAAACGAACCCATTCGAATATTCAGGTTTGATGAGTTGTTTTCAATCTATTCTGAGGAAGAATTGGGAGAAAATTATGTTTTAATACCTCAAAAATTAGAGAAAATCATTCAAAATTCAGCAACGATTATTGCCTATGTTCCTCAAAAGTATGCACCGATAAATCGTATCGGAATAAAGGAAATTCAAAATGAGAATATTGGTTTGTCGGACTTTTTCGAAGGGAAAGAATGGCTGCCAACGGCTACCCCGGCTCCGTTGTTCGGAATCTTACCTTTACTGTTCGGAACGCTTTTGGTAAGCTTTATCGCTATTCTGATTGCCATTCCTTTGGGGGTTGGTGTTGCCGTTTACTTGGCGGAAGTCGCCCATGAAAAAATCAGAAAGTTCCTGAAGCCTGCCATTGAATTATTAGCCGGTATTCCTTCTGTCGTTTATGGATTTTTCGGTTTGGTAGTTTTGGCTCCTATAGTTCAAAAAGCCGGAGGTCTTGCCTTAGGAGAAACTGCTTTCACGGGCGGTTTGGTATTGGCGGTAATGGCCTTGCCCACGATTATTTCTATTGCGGAAGATGCGATGCAAAACACACCCAAAGCAATGCGGGATGCAAGTCTGGCTTTAGGTGCTACAAAATGGCAAACCATTTATAAAGTGATTATTCCTTATGCTTCGTCCGGTATTGCCGCGGCGATTGTTTTAGGAGTTGGACGGGCAATAGGCGAAACAATGGCTGTGCTGATGGTTACGGGCAATGCGGCGGTGATTCCGCATTCGATGTTTGAATCGGTGAGGACAATTCCTGCAACCATTGCGGCTGAATTAGGCGAAGCCCCGGTGGGTGGCACCCATTATCAGGCTTTATTCCTTTTGGGTGCGGTGCTGTTTATCATCACCTTAATCATCAGTATCGTTGCAGAAGTCATTTCCTCTCGAAAAATTATAAAAGAATGATGCAGACAAAAAAAATTAAAGAACAAGTTGCCTTTATGATATTCCGCACACTCGGATTATTGGTTTTAGGCGTTTTGCTGTGGATACTGGGTTTCATTGTTTACAACGGAATAAGCGTGATCAGTTGGGAATTTATTTTCTCCTATCCGAAAGAAGGGATGACCGCGGGCGGTATTTTCCCGGCAATAGTCGGAACCCTCTATTTGATTGTGGGCAGTACCTTATTTGCTTTTCCGTTAGGAATAATGTCCGCCATTTATACCGTGGAATACACTAAAAACAATTGGCTGACAAAACTTATCCGCATCATGACCAATAATTTGGCGAGTATTCCTTCCATTGTTTTTGGTTTGTTTGGAATGACTTTGTTTGTCAATACTTTGGGTTTTGGCGATTCCCTGATTGCCGGTTCTCTCACCTTGGGTTTGCTGATTCTCCCGGTAGTTATCCGGACCACGGAAGAGGCATTGAAAGCGGTACCCAAAACTTACCGTTTAGGCAGCACCGCCTTAGGTGCCAACAAAATACAAACCATTAAAAGAGTAGTCTTGCCCTCCGCATTTCCGAACATCATTACCGGATTGATTCTTTCCATTGGTAGAGTATCAGGCGAAACCGCTCCCATATTGTTCACTGTTGCCGCTTATTTTCTGCCCAAACTGCCCAATAGCATCTTTGATCAGGCCATGGCACTTCCTTACCATCTGTATGTTTTGGCTACGAGTGGGACGGATATCGAATCAGCACGCCCGATGGCCTACGGAACCGCATTGGTCTTGATATCAATTGTCTTATTGATGAATACACTGGCAGGAATAATTAAAAAACGATTTGAAAAAAATAAAATATGATAGAAGCAAAAAATGTAAATTTTTATTACGGCTCTTTTCACGCTATTAAAGAGGTCAATATGAAAATGGATGCCCATTCTGTAACCGCACTTATCGGTCCTTCAGGCTGTGGAAAATCTACCTTTTTGCGGTTGTTTAACCGGATGAATGACGAGATTAACGGTGCTAAATTGGAAGGAGAATGCCTGATTGACGGCAATAACATTTATTCAAAATCTACTCAGGTGGATGTGTTGCGAAAAAATGTAGGAATGGTTTTTCAAAAACCCAATCCGTTCCCCAAAAGTATATTTGAAAACGTGGCTTATGGATTGAGAGTGAATGGTGTAAAAAACAAATCTTTTATTGAAAACAAAGTTGAAGAATCGCTAACCGCTGCCGCTTTGTGGGATGAAGTCAAAGATAAGCTTCATAAATCTGCTTTCGAGCTGTCGGGAGGACAACAACAACGGTTGTGTATTGCAAGAGCATTGGCGGTTTCTCCTTCTATACTTTTGATGGACGAACCGGCATCGGCATTAGATCCCATTTCTACCGCTAAAATAGAAGAATTGATTTACGCACTGAAGCAGCAATATACCATTGTAATCGTTACCCATAACATGCAGCAAGCGGCAAGAGTCAGTGATAAGACAGGCTTTTTTATGTACGGTGAATTAATTGAATATACCGATACCAAGAAGATGTTTTTGGCACCTGAAAAAGAAGAAACACAAAATTATATCACCGGAAGGTTCGGATAAAAAAACAAAATATGAATAAAGAAAAGAAAATAGCTATCGTGGCACACGATAATTGCAAAAAAGATTTAATTGAATGGGTAGCTGTCCATTGGGAAAAATTAATCGATTACCAACTAATATGCACCGGAACCACCGGAACTTTAGTTGAACAAAAATTGGAAGAATGTAGGCACCAAGTTATTGAAAAACCGCAATTAAACATCACAAAACTGAAATCAGGACCTTTAGGAGGCGATCAACAATTAGGTGCTTTAATTAGCAACAATGAAGTAGATATCCTTATTTTCTTTTGGGATGCGATGGAACCACAGCCTCACGATGTAGATATAAAAGCCTTGTTGCGAATTGCCACCTTATACAACATTGTTTATGCGTGTTCTCGCTCTACGGCCGATTTTGTTATTTCATCTCCGCTTTTGACCACGAATTACAACCCGAAATTACCCGAACAAATCAATATTTATCAAAACAGAAAATTAAAATGAAACATACAGAAAAAGAAATCCTGCTATTGAAAGAAGAAGTAAAACTCATGTGGAAGTTGGTTATTTCTCAGGTTGAAAATGCTAAAAAAGCGTTGCTGAATAAGGACGTTGCAATAGCTTCTCAAATTATTAAAACAGAAATTGATGTAAATACCTTCGAGTTGAAGATTGACTCCAATTGCGAAAATTTTATCGCACTTTACAGTCCCGTTGCCATAGATTTAAGACTAGCTTTATCACTAATCAGAATCAGTTCAGAATTAGAAAGAATCAGTGATTTTACCGAAGGAATTGCTCGGTTTGTACTCAAAAAAGAGTGTGAAGATATTGATGACCATCTTTTTGACGAATTGAAGATAGAAAGGATGTTTGACATTTTAATAGGAATGCTGTTGGATGGCTTTGTGGCCTTTGAAACCGAGCAAACCAAAGTTTCCGAACGAATCATTTTGAGAGATGATAAGGTGGATGAGATTTATCATCATGTTTTTAATGTTTTGGGGGATTATATGAAAACACATCCTGAAAAGGCCATTTGTTTGCTCAAAATCATGTTGCTTGTCCGTAAAATGGAGAGAATTGGTGATCATAACAATAATATCATTGAGGAAATTGTCTTTTTTGTGGAAGCAAAAGTTTTAAAACATTTAGGGAAAAGCACAGGACAAGAAGAAGATTAGATACCTTTGTATTTGAATAATCTTAAAAAGATGGATGGAAATATTCTGATTGTTGATGACGATAAAAGTATCTGTGAAATTTTAGAATTTAATCTGAAAAGCGAAGGATACAATGTAGATTTGGCCTATTCCGCTGAAGAAGCTTTAGAAAAACTGAATACAGAAACTCAATTAATTTTGTTAGATGTAATGATGCAGGGAATGTCCGGATATAAAATGTTGGAACAAATAAGAACCAAAGGGAATCTGACGCCTGTCATTTTTCTCACTGCCAAAGATTCCGAAAATGATATGCTGACCGGGTTTTCGGTGGGGGGTGATGATTATATTTCCAAACCGTTTTCCGTTAAGGAAGTAATTGCAAGAATTAAAGCGGTTTTAAAAAGAGTCCAAAAAAGTTCTATTTTAGAAAAGGAACGGTTTTTAATCTTTGAAGATTTACAAATTGACATTGAAAATAAAGAGGTAAGCATCAAAAATGAAAGCCTCAATTTAACCAAGACAGAATACGAGATTCTGAAGAGATTAGCCGAAAGTCCTAACCGTATTTTTTCAAGAGATGAAATCATTGCAAGTGTTTGGGGCGATGAGGTCTATGTTACCAAACGTACCGTAGATGTGCACATCACCCGTTTGAGAAAAAAAATGGGTGAATATGGACAGGCCATTTCTAATAAAGTTGGTTTTGGCTATAAATTCGACTTGCGGAAATTATGAAATTAAATTTCAGATTGCAGCTATTCCTTTATGTAGCAGTTGCTTTCACACTGTTCACAATGAGCGTACTTTTAGTTGAGCAAACTCGTGAAAAAAAATTCAAAACGGAGGCTATTGAAGAAAAATTGGATGCATATACCGACATTGTTCAAAAAAGTATCGCCCATAAATCTGTCGAGCATTATCCGACGATACTTAAATCATTAGAACCTCTGCTTCCTCATAATCTGCGGCTTTCAATTATTGAATCTGACGGAAAAGTCGTTTATGACAATGATGTTTCCGGTTGGGACGGTTTAGAAAATCACTTGAATCGACCGGAAATAACGGAAGCAAGAAGCAATAAAACAGGGGCCGATATTCGCACTTCTCATTCTACCCAAAAGAAATATTTGTACTATGCAAAAAATGACGGAAATCTTTTTGTAAGAGTGGCACTGCCTTATGATATTCAGGTACAGCGATTTTTTAAATCAGACAATGGTTTTTTATATATTATAATTCTTTTGTTTCTGACCGTTTTGTTTATTCTCAACAGAATCAGTAACAATTTTTCCAAATCTATTATCGAATTGCGGGATTTTGCTCTTGACCCAAAGAAAAATACACCGTTGAGTTTTCCTAAAAATGAAATTGGCGAAATTGGAAGAGAAATTGCTTTAAATTATGCGAAACTAAGAAATAGCAAGGAAAAAATTGAATTGGAACAGGAGAAACTTTTACAGCATATCCATAATTCACAGGAAGGAATTTGTTTCTTTTCAACACAGAAAACTGCAGAATTTTATAATGGATTATTTCTACAATTTGTCCACAACATTACCGATGAACCCAATACGGATCCTTCAGTAATCTTTTCGGATAAGACATTTATCGAACTCCAACATTTTTTAGAAAATACGCAACATCCATTCAAAGAATATCATCTAAATAAACAAGGTAAAACATTTTCAATCCGCATAGTTAGGTTTGAAGACAATAGTTTTGAAGTAATCCTTAATGACATTTCCAAACAGGAAAAATTAAAAGAGCTTAAGCAACAGATGATTAGCAATGTTGCTCACGAATTAAAAACTCCCGTTACGGGAATCAGCGGTTATTTGGAAACCATCTTGGAAAAGACATTAGATGACAAAACAAAGCAACATTTTATCCGTCAAGCATTCAATCAAACGAAAGTATTATCCGAATTAATACAGGATATGAGCCTTATCAACAAGATGGATGAAGCGGGACATACGCTGAAGAAAGAAGTCTTCAACCTGAATATGCTTTTAGAGAAAATCAAGGAAAGCTATGCCTTAATTTTAAAAGAAAACAAAACGCAGTTATCAATTTCCATTCCCGAAAATTTGATGATAACTGCCAACGAAAGTTTAATTTATTCTATCTTTAAAAATTTGATTGACAACGCTGTTCGTTATGCCGGGAAAAATATTGACATCCATATTTCCATGTATAAAACGGATAATGAATTTTATTATTTTTCATTCTATGACACGGGAAAAGGCATCGAAAATGAAAAACATTTGCCTCGAATATTTGAACGATTTTACAGAGTGGATGAAGGCAGAACGAGAGAAGCCGGCGGCTCCGGACTTGGTCTTTCTATCGTGAAAAATGCCGTCGTCATCCATGGCGGTTCCATCATCGCAAAGAACAGAAAAGATGGAGGCTTGGAGTTTTTGTTTAATTTGAAGAGATAGGTTTAAAAAACACAAAGCCTGTTTAAGTTCAATAAATACTAGCTACCTTCGGGTAACTCATCTGCGCCATCTGCAGGAAATTTTTATTACTATTTACTCTTTTTTTCTCCCGCGGATCTCGCTGATACCCGCTGATTTATTTTTGTATAAATCTATGGAAAACCCCATCTGCGAAAATCCGCGCTATCTACGGGAAAACCTCCCTACAAGAAAACCCCCATCTGCGAAAATCCGCGCCATCTGCGGGAAAAATCTCTCTACGGCAACCCTCATCTGCGAAAACCCTCGCCATCTGCGGAAAAAATATCTCTACGACAACCCTCATCTGCGTTCATCTGCGCTATCTGCGGGAAATATTTATTACTGTTTACTCTTTTTTTCTCCCGCGGATCTCGCTGATGCTCGCTGATTTATTTATTGCATTAATCAACGGAAAACTCATCTGCGTCAATCTGCGCCATCTGCGGGAAACCTCCCTATAGAAGCTTTTTCTCCCGCGGATACCGCTGATACCCGCTGATTTATTTATTGCATTAATCAACGGAAAACTCATCTTTGACAATCTGCGTTATCTGTGGGAAAACCCTCTCCTCAAAAAAACCTTTTCTGCGTTAATCTGCGCTATCTGCGGGAAATCCTTTTTTTACTTGAGTTTTGCTAATTTTTTATTCCCAAATCTCACCGCCGGAAAAATCCCCGCCATCAAAATCAACCAAAACCAAAAAGGCTGCCCGACGGAGAACCAGATATAGGCAATGACCATCCCCATCAGCGCAGATATCCATAGCGATGACCTCCTCCAATCACTTATTTTTCCGCCTACAAATCCGCCAGCAACACAACACAGCAAGACCGTAATCAACTTCATGATCAATATGAAGAAAGCATTTTCCACCAACTCCGGAGTTTCGAAAATGTAAATAGCCGAAGGAAAGACCTTAGCCTGTGCTACGGCAGCCAAGGAGCTCAGTAAGGCAATGGTTAAAAACCCAATAATGACTGCCAAGATTTTAAATATAAATTGTTTTTTCATTTTTTATTTTATTTTTAATTTAAACTGACAATACCAACCGTTTGGTATGTGGTGGTGTAAAAAAAAGAGTTTACTCCTTTTCGTTTTTTAAAAGTTCGTACAATTCATCCCAAATTGTTTTGAGATCGCCAATGAACTTTTTTATTTCAGAAGATTTTCTGTCAAGAAGTATTGAATGTATGGCGTTGCCATCACCCATATACATAAACATTCGTGCAATATTTTCATCCGACACATTCGACTTTATTTCTCCAGTTTTCTTTGCATTGGCTATAACATTTCCCCAGATTTGTAATTCTTGTTTGGTGTGTTCATTAAATTTTTTTCTAAACTCTGGAAATTGGGTAATGGCATCAAACAACAAAAAGTATTGATTGAGATTTCTGATATCTTCATTCGACTGATTAACTTTTTCAAAAACACCTATTTTATAAAAATTATGTTGCAGAAAATCTTCATAAAACCCTTTCAGTGAACCTTGATTATAAGAAGAAAACTGAATGTTTAATACATCCCCGAAGTAAAACTTCACCACCTCCTCAAACAATTCTTGCTTACTGTCGAAATAATGATAGAATGCCCCTTTAGATAAACCTGTTTTTCGAACGATATCGCTGAGTGTTACCGCTTTATAACTATTTTGCAAAAAGAGCAGCAGTGAAATCTCTAAAATATGTTCTTTTGTATCTTTCATGACTATACCGACCGTTTGGTATGTAAAGGTAAATAAAGATTTTGAATTGCCAAATAAATATAAATTAAACTTTCAAAATGATGAGATTGCAGATATTCAAGATTCGTGTTTATACGGTGTAGGAGTGAGTGTCTTGTGAGACAAAGAAATTCAAAGCACCCCTTATCGTAAATGTTTTGAACATGTAAATACATTTAGTTCATTTGTCTTTTAAAACACCCAACTAGTATTAAAAACCAAAAGCAGCTAAAATACTGCTTGGGATATTTAACTTAATAGTAATACTTCTTCCTACTTTGTTATCATAACAAGATGTAATGTTGTGGTTTATATTCTTTATAACCCATCTTTTGCTTTAGTGATTTAAAAAGTAATCAATTTATTTTCCTCATCTTTCTGCACTTTATCACATAAAAAGGGTGATTCTCTGCTACTTCAATAATTTTAAAAAAATATTAATTGCCAAAATTCTTCTGCTAGGGTTTCCTTGTCATAGAAAAAATTTTACGTCTCCTAACATTTAAAATTATCCTATGCCTATATTTATAATGTCCAGAGCATAACTGCAGTAAAGCGTAGAACTTCTATGACCTTGGGCCTACATTACGGGTGTTTGATGAATTTACTTCCTTTAATTTACATAACCTAAAACAGTTCCCAATCAAGTAAAAACAGGGAGAATAAAAGGAGACAAAAGAGGCGAGAATTTACCTTTCTCTACTTAAAATCCATTTTCTGGCATTCACGAAAGCCTCCATCCAGGGTGTTACCTCATCGTTACGTCTTGCCGGATAATGTGCCCAATGCCATGGAAACAGCGAACGTTCGATATGTGGCATCATCACTAAATGACGTCCACTTTCATCACAAAGCATTGCGGTGTTATAGTCTGAACCATTCGGGCTGGCAGGGTATTGATTATATGCATATTTAGACACAATATGATACGCGGCTTCGTCTAAAGGCAATTGGAATTTTCCTTCTCCGTGTGATACCCATACTCCAATCGTGCTACCTGCCAATGTTTTCATCATCACCGAATTATTTTCTTGGACTTTTAAAGACGTAAAAATACTTTCGTGTTTTTTACTGTCATTTGGTAACATTTTTGGCTTATTATCGTGGTTTTTATTAATTAGCCCAAGCTCGATAAATAATTGACAGCCATTGCAAATACCTACAGAAAGCGTATCCTCTCTGGCAAAAAAATTGTCTAAATCTTCTCGTGCCTTTTCACAGTATAAAAATGCTCCTGCCCAACCTTTTGCAGAACCGAGTACATCTGAAT
Source organism: uncultured Flavobacteriales bacterium (assembly GCA_964552035.1). Classification (GTDB taxonomy): domain Bacteria; phylum Bacteroidota; class Bacteroidia; order Flavobacteriales_E; family Vicingaceae; genus CAZKFN01. Next base: position 180,039 of record CAZKFN010000001.1, on the reverse strand, counting down.
TTGAGAATCCGCCCACGGCTGCCAAAAACTGAATTTCCTGCAAGGTTTCTCTACCTGAAATTAAGTCGGTCATGTGAACATCTTTCACATCAAAACCGGCTACATAGAGTGCATTGGCAAGCTCCCGCTCGGAATTACTTCCTTTTTCGCGCAAAATGGCTGCTTTCGGACGTGGATTGTTTGTATCTATAATCGGCAATTTACCATCAAAATGAGTAGGAAACGAGAACTTTAAAGGTGTATTTTTATAATTTTCATAACGTTCTTTCGCTTTCACGTCACCACTTTGTTTGCGGTCTAATAAATACGAAGTTTTAAACCAAATATCGCGTAATTGATTGACATCAAATGTTAATTCTTGTGTACCGTTACGAACCTTAAGCGTTGGGGTTTCTGTTACCCTACCAATTTTATGAAAGTTGATATTTTTTGTGTTAAGCAACTTTTCCGCAGACACATCCGCTTGGAAAACCACTGAGATATTCTCTGAAAAAAGGAGTTTCACAGAATCGTTTTCATTTAACGCACTTAAATCAATATCCGCTCCTAAATTTTGGTCGGCAAAGCACATTTCTAAAAGAGTAGTGATTAATCCTCCACTTCCCACATCATGTCCTGCATAAATTTTATCTTCTTTAATCAATTGTTGCAGTACATTGAAAGCATTTGCAAAATGCGTTGAATTTTTTACATCTGGTGTTTGGTTGCCGATTTTATTGTGAATTTGAGCAAAAGCTGAACCCCCCAAATGGTAATCATTGTCGCTTAAATTAATGTAATAAATGGCCTCATTTCTTTTTTGTAAAACAGGTTCAACCACTTGACGAATATTCGAACAATGAGCCACTGCCGAAATAATTAACGTTCCCGGAGCGATCACCTCACTATCTTTATATTTTTGTTTCATGGATAGTGAGTCTTTTCCTGTAGGGATATTGACTCCCAATTGAATCGCGAAATCCGAACAAGCTTCGACAGCTTCATACAAACGAGCGTCCTCCCCTTCATTTTTACAAGGCCACATCCAGTTTGCAGATAAAGAAACACTTTTAATTCCGTCTTCCAAAGGTGCCCAAACAATATTGGATAACGATTCGGCAATTGCGATTCTACTTCCTGCCCCGGCATCAATTAAGGCAGCTAAGGGTGCATGACCAATGGCGGTAGCGACACCTTCTTTTCCTCTAAAATCCAAGGCACTTACGCCGCAATTATTGAGTGGCAACTGCAACGGTCCTGCACATTGTTGTTTCGCCACACGACCGCCCACACAGCGATCCACTTTGTTCGTTAGCCAATCTTTGCAAGCAACTGCTTCCAACTGTAGAACTTGTTCTAAATAAGTATGAATTAGGTCCTGATTATACGAAATCCCCTCATAATGGAGGGTTAAAGTTTTGTCCTCCATCACAATTTTAGGCAAACTTCCAAACATATCGTGCAACGTCAAATCTATCGGCTTTTCACCTTTAGAAGATTCAAACGTAAAGCGATTATCGCCTGTCACTTCACCCACTATGTACATTGGAGCACGTTCACGGTCGGCAATTTTTTGGAGTTTTTCAATATGTTCTTGAGCAATCAGCAAGCCCATTCGTTCCTGCGATTCATTTCCAATAATTTCTTTGGCAGACATGGTCGGGTCACCCTTTGGCAATTTATCTAAGTCAATTTTACCTCCGCTTGTTTCCACCAATTCCGATAGGCAATTCAAGTGACCTCCGGCTCCGTGGTCGTGAATGGAAACAATAGAATTTTCATCACTTTCTACCATTGCTCTCACCACATTGGCAGCTCGTTTTTGCATTTCAGGATTGGAACGTTGAATGGCATTGAGTTCAATTCCGGAATGATGCTCGCCTGTATCGGCAGAAGAAACAGCTGCTCCTCCCATCCCAATACGGTAATTTTCTCCTCCTAATATAACAATCTTATCTCCTGGTTTTGGCTCTTTTTTTAGGGCTTGATTTAATTTTCCATACCCAATTCCTCCCGCCAACATAATCACTTTATCGAATCCTAATTTTCGGTCATTTTCTTCATGTTCAAAAGTAAGGACCGAGCCCGTTATTAAGGGTTGACCAAATTTATTCCCAAAATCCGTAGCTCCATTCGATGCTTTGATGAGAATATCCATCGGCGTCTGATAGCGCCAAGGTCTTGCTTCCATCCCTTTTTCCCACGGGCGCTCTTTTTCCAAACGCGAAAGTGCCGTCATATAGACTGCTGTTCCGGCCAAAGGCAACGAACCTTTTCCTCCAGCCAAACGGTCTCTGATTTCACCACCTGAACCAGTGGCCGCTCCGTTAAATGGCTCCACCGTAGTTGGAAAATTATGTGTTTCTGCTTTTAACGAAATCACAGAATCAAAATCTTTAGTTTCATAAAAAGAGGAATCATCGCCTCGTTGGGGAGCAAACTGCTGCAGCACAGGCCCCTTCACAAATGCTACGTTATCTTTATAGGCAGAAACAATGGTATTCGGATGCGTTTCCGAAGTTTTTTTAATCAATTTGAACAATGAACTTGGTTTTTCTTCTCCGTCAATAATGAACGTTCCATTGAAGATTTTATGGCGACAATGCTCCGAATTGACTTGCGAGAATCCGAAAACTTCCGAATCGGTCAACGGTCGTCCCAACTTCTGGGATAAGTCGTTCAAGTAGTTCATTTCATCATCACTTAAAGACAGGCCTTCTTCTTGGTTGTACGCTGCAATATCTGTAATTATCCTAATCGGTTCGGGCTGAATATACATCGCAAAAACGTCTTGATTGAGTCCGTGATACTTTTGAAAAAGCATGGAATCAAACGCTGTAAAATCCGCATCTACCTTATGAAATTCTTCTATTCGTACAATTCCAGACACACTCATATTTTGAGTAATCTCCACGGCATTGGTGCTCCACGGTGAAATCATTGTAGCTCGTGGTCCGATGAAAAAACCCGTTAATTGTTTTTCAGTACTGATTTGTGCACCACTAAAAAGCCAAGTTAATTTTTCAATATCCAAGGAAGATAATGTACGGTTACTTTGTAAAACAAAGACGTTGTCTGATGGACCTAAAAAGAAATGGATCATGTTTTAATTATGAAAGTGCAAATTTAAGGTTTTGGAGAAAACAATCACATAAAAATCTAATCCGTAAACATCATTTCTCTCAATTTAGGGAAAGGCCATAAATCGTCGTCTATAAGTGTTTCAATCTTGTCCACTTCATAGCGGATTACGTCAAAAAAAGACAAGACTGTATCTCGATAAGCAATCGCTTTTTCCTTAGCGTCCGTTAATTTATTTGCCTCTTTTCGATTTTCGAGCATTTGTGAAGAATATTCTTGCAAACGGATAAGGTGATTGTTAATTCGTTCTAAGATATTGGTTTGCACAGATGCAACTTCTTCATTGGCAAAGATTTTGCGTAATCCTTCGATATTCTGAATCAACCTATTTTGATAGGTTATACTTGTAGGAATCAAGGATGCCATCGTTATTTCGCCAAGAATGCGGGCTTCAATCTGAATGCTTTTTACATATTTCTCGTATTCAATTTCTTGTCGTGCCAACAATTCTCTTTTTGTGAAAATATTCATTTCTTCAAAAAGTTGAATGACTTTCTCATTATCCCAAATTTTCAAGGCCTCCGGCGTATCTTTAAGATTACTCAACCCTCTTTTTTCCGCTTCTTTTTTCCATTCTTCACTGTATCCATTTCCCTCAAACCGAATGTTTTTGGATATTTTTATCAATTTTTGCAGTTCTTTCAAAATCGCCTCGTCTTTGCCAATCCCATGGCTGATTCGTTCGTCCACATCTTTCTTAAATTGAACCAATTGCTTCGCTACAATAGTGTTAAAAGAAATCATTGCTTGTGCGCAATTTGCGGAAGAACCTACGGCACGAAATTCGAATTTATTTCCCGTAAAAGCGATTGGAGAAGTTCGGTTTCTATCTGTATTGTCTAAAAGTAACTGGGGTATCTTTCCGATATTCAACTTTAATTCGGTTTTATCGTCCGGGGTCATTTTTCCAGCTTTAATACTTTTTTCCAAACTGTCTAAAAAGGAAGACATATACGAACCGATAAACACAGAAATAATCGCTGGTGGTGCTTCATGACCTCCCAAGCGATGGTCGTTCGAGGCACTTGCAATTGAGGCCCGCAACACATCGCTATAATCGTAGATTGCCTTGATTGTATTGATAAAAAAAGTTAGGAATTGAAGATTTCTTTTTGGATCTTCCCCGGGTGCCAATAGGTTCACTCCCGTATCGGTTGCCAACGACCAGTTGTTGTGTTTCCCAGAACCATTTACACCCGGAAACGGTTTTTCGTGGAGCAACACCCGCAATTCATGCCTTCTCGCAACTTTTCCCAATACATCCATCAACAAAAGGTTGTGGTCGTTTGCCAAATTGCATTCTTCAAACATTGAGGCACACTCAAATTGATTGGGAGCCACTTCATTGTGACGTGTCACTACCGGAATCCCCAATTTAAGTGCTTCCATTTCGAATTCCCTCATAAAATGGGTTACTCGTGAAGGAATCGTCCCAAAATAATGGTCGTCCATCTGTTGTCCTTTAGCTGGTGATTTTCCAAAAAGCACACGTCCGGAAAATACCATATCGGGACGTGCATAATAGAAAGCCTTGTCAACTATGAAATACTCTTGTTCCCAACCCAATGTGGAACTTACTTTTTTAACGTCTTTATCAAAGAATTTGCATACCTCTGTAGCGGCTTTATCTACGGCATCTAAGGCTTTTATCAACGGCATTTTATAATCGAGGGCTTCTCCTGTATAAGCAATAAAAATAGTGGGAATACACAGCGTATTAGAAATCACAAATGCAGGGGAAGAAGGATCCCATGCCGTATAACCTCGTGCTTCAAATGTATTTCGGATGCCCCCATTTGGAAACGAAGAAGCGTCCGGTTCTTGTTGTGCCAAAAGGGAACCACTAAATTTATCGATGGCTCTTCCAGGACCGATTAATTTAAAAAATGCATCATGTTTTTCAGCAGTTGTTCCTGTCAACGGTTGAAACCAATGGGTGTAGTGTGTGGCCCCCTTGGTCATCGCCCAGTCTTTCATTGCTGATGCTACAATATCTGCCGTAGCTCTATCAATTTGTTTGCCGTGTACAATCGCATTTTGAATCGCATCAAACGCATGGTCAGGCAATAATTCCCGCATCCGTTCTTCGTGAAATACATTTTCTCCAAAAACCTCAGAAATTCGACAAACTTTCTCCACTGTTCGCGGAATTCTATTCAAGACATCCTGATAAGCTCGCTTTCTAACTGTTGTCATCTTCTTTTAAGTTTAGACAAAAATAAGTGATTTTTTTGGGGGTTAAATCAAAATATATGTGTTTTTTTAAACAAAAACATCAATTTTTTTTGGAGTAACAACAAATCAAATTCACTACTACAAAGCTCTATTTTTTGTTAGTCAAATTACTAAAAAAATCACCCTTTTTATTTCCATTTTCTCAAACTGAATTATATTTGCAACATGCAAGGTTTGTATCACATAAAAATGATTGTCCGATGAACTATTCTTCCCCAAGAATATTGAACAATCTTTCGAACCAATTCCACATATCTTATAACGCACACAAAAATCTAAAACAGGAATGTTTTACGTTTCCTCTTTTGAGCTTTATTGTCGTGTTGTTTGCCAAAACAAAAAACGCAAAACAATAAAATAACAATGGAAAAAAGATTAATGATTTATAAAGAGAAAGCTATATAAAATGTTTATAAACGACATTCCTAATAAGGTAGTTGTAGGTTTCAAAAAGAATTTGACAGCTTTCAATACCCAAAAACAAGGTAAATCTCAATTACATAATAAAAAGGCAACTAATTACCCAATAGAAGGCGTTGTTCGCAATTATTCGGATGAGAGCATAGTAAATTGTTTAGGTGTTTATAGAACTGTCCACAGAAAAAGAATTAAATGAAAACTCACATTTAGCAACAAAGGTCTATTCCCTAGTGAATGGAGCTATTTTATAAAATTAAACTTTGCCGAATGGCTTTTAAAATTGAATTAGAAAAAACAATAGAAGATAAAATAGTTTTGGTAGATGAAATTACTCTGGATGCATGCCGCTTTTGGAGTAAGGACATCTTAAAAGAATTGGACAAAAATCGATTCAAAATAAGTATCAGAGAAGTTATTGAAACCTACGCCGGAATCTATAAACGCTTGTTAAAAACATTAAATTAATCTCATTCTCATGAAAAACGCCCTCAAAGAAAATTATTTGGCTGGATTCTCGTCAACAACTTATCATAGGAATTGTCTAAAATCAGAGACTCCTTTTGATGCAATCCATGAGGAATGTGGTATTTTCGGTATTTATTCACCTCGCAACATAGACACTTTCTCTCTTTCTCAATTTGGATTGTTCGCCCTACAACATCGAGGGCAAGAAGCGTGTGGAATTTCAGTCCTAAAGGATGAATCTATTAAAAACTTTAAAGACGAAGGTTTGGTTTTGGATGTTTTTAAGACTATTTCTAATCCAGAAGACTACATGGGGAATGCTTCAATAGGGCACACGAGATACACCACCGCGGGTGACAAAAAAAAATACAATTTTCAGCCTTTTTTTTCTAAAAATGAATACGACCAAATCATTCTATCGATTGCACACAATGGCAATCTTACCAACGCTAATGAATTGAGGAAAGAGCTGGAAGACGAAGGTATTGTGTTCAGAGCCACCTCTGATTCTGAAGTAATTTTACGATTAATTCAAAAAAACCTAAGTAAAGGTCTAGTTGAAGCCATCAAGCTAACGATGAATAAAATAACTGGTGCCTATTCGGTTGTCGGTTTAACGCAAGATACTTTTTTCTCTTTTAGAGATTCCTTTGGCATTCGCCCTCTTATTCTTGGAGCCATTGATAGCGAGACCTTTGTTGTAGCTTCTGAATCAGTAGCTTTAGATGCTGTTGGTGCGCAACTAGTTAGAGATATTTTACCCGGAGAAATTTTGTGTATTAACAAAAACACCAACGGCACAAAAAGCGAGATGTTCAATAGGGCAAATAAAATGCGTATTTGCTCTTTTGAGTATATTTATTTTGCGAGACCTGATTCTATAATTGAGAACCTCCATGTGTATGAAATCAGAGAGAAATCGGGTCAAAAAGTATGGGAACAAAACCCTGTTGATGCTGATATGGTTATTGGCGTCCCCGATTCGGGAGTACCTGCCGCCATTGGTTATTCACGTGCCTCCGGAATTCCTTTTTATCCTGCGATTATCAAAAACAGGTACATTGGCAGAAGTTTCATTGTTCCTTCACAAAAAATGAGGGAGCGAGTGGTAAATTTAAAATTTAATCCGCTCGCTTCGGTTATAAAAGGGAAACGAATAGTTGTCATTGACGATTCTATTGTTCGCGGAACCACCTCAAAAAGATTGGTTGCCATATTGCGAGAAGCCGGTGCGATTGAAGTTCATTTTTGCAGTGTTTCTCCTCCTATTATTGCCCCCTGTCATTTAGGAATTGACACTCCAACAAAAAAAGATCTAATTTCAGCTAATATGACTAAAAACAGGTTAAAAAATTATTTAAACGTAGATACACTTGAATTCTTAAGCATCGAGAATTTAAAAGAAATCATAGGCGGTTCCAACTATTGTTTTGGATGTTTTACCGGGAAATATCCCGTGTAAGCAAAATAAATAGGCATGAAATAAAAGATTAAAATTCCGTTAGAAAAATATTTATTCAACAATTACCTTATAAATGGACAACAATTTGAAACAAGGCATTATTATTTTAGATTTTGGTTCGCAATACAATCAATTAATTGCACGAAGAATTAGGGAATTAGGCGTTTACACAGAGATTCTTCCTTATTATTTGCCAATCGAAGAGCTTTTAAAACACGATCCTATCGGACTAATTCTGTCAGGAGGCCCTTCATCCGTTTTTGGAGAAAAAGCCGCCATAGTAGAAAAGGAACTCTTCGAATTGGGCATTCCTATCCTGGGAATCTGTTATGGCATGCAATTAATTGCACACCTATTAGGTGGAGAAGTGACAAAAGGAGTAAAAGGAGAATATGGGAAAGCCGAGTTATCCATTCTCCAACAGGGCGTATTATTTAATGCTATTCCCACTCATTCAACGGTTTGGATGAGTCATTTTGATGAAGTTACCGCCGTTCCACCCGGATTTAAGGTAACCGGAAGTTCTACAATTCAAATTGCATCAATGGCGGATGAAAGTCGTCAGATATACGCGGTACAATTTCATCCGGAGGTTACACACACCGAACATGGAATAACCCTTTTTCAAAATTTTATTTTTAAAATCTGTAAGGCTAAGAAAAACTGGATCTTAGACGATTTTATCTCCACGGAAATTAAAAACATTCAGAAAATTGTAGGAAAAGAGCACGTCATATTAGGACTTTCTGGAGGAGTAGATTCTTCCGTTGCTGCGGTCTTAATTCATAAAGCAATCGGAAATCAATTAACTTGTATTTTTGTAGATACCGGACTATTGCGTAAAGATGAAGGAAAGAAAGTGATGGAGCATTACGGGGAACACTTCAACATGAATATAAAAATGGTTGATGCATCCGATCGCTTTCTAACACATTTAAAGGGAATAGATGAACCGGAAGCGAAACGCAAATCTATCGGTCAAGACTTCATTACGATATTCTATGAAGAAGCTAGAGAATTTAACAATGCTGGCTTTTTAGCACAAGGGACAATCTATCCAGATATTATCGAATCCAGTAACATGGGAGGTGCTTCTTCTACTATAAAATCACACCACAATGTGGGAGGATTACCGTATGATTTAAAGTTCAAGTTATTGGAACCACTTGCCGGATTATTTAAGGATGAAGTGCGAAAAGTAGGGATAGAACTTGGGATACCGCCCGAACTTGTAAATCGTCATCCTTTTCCCGGCCCGGGATTAGGAATACGGGTAGTAGGCGAAGTTACCCCTGAAAAAGTCAGGATTCTACAAGAAGCAGATGCTATTTTCATAGCTGAATTATATCGAAACCATTTATACGAACAAACGTCTCAGGCTTTTGTGGGTTTATTACCGGTAAAATCGGTAGGGGTGATGGGCGATGAACGAACCTACGAATACACCGCGGTTATTCGCGCTGTGAATACCCTAGATTTTATGACTGCAACTTGGTCTAAACTCCCCTACGAATTCTTAGAATTGGTATCGAATAGAATTATAAACGAGGTTAAGGGTATTAATCGAGTGGTGTATGACATCAGTTCTAAGCCTCCTGCAACTATTGAATGGGAATAAAAAACTATAGAGAAAATATACTTAATAATTTATCATGTCCAATTTAACAAAATACATCTTTGTAACGGGAGGAGTTTCCTCTTCTTTAGGCAAAGGAATTCTATCGGCATCCTTAGGAAAACTTCTTCAAGCGAGAGGTTATTCTATAACGATTCAAAAAATGGATCCTTATATAAATATTGACCCGGACACTTTAAACCCTTATGAACATGGCGAATGTTTTGTTACTGACGATGGAACTGTTACGGATTTGGATATAGGTCATTACGAACGTTTTTTAAATATTTCAACTTCTAAATTAAATATCGTTACTACGGGTAAAATTTATTCTGCTGTTATTAAAAAAGAAAGGCAAGGCAAGTATTTAGGGAAGACCGTTCAAGTAATTCCCCATATTACGGATGAAATAAAAGAGCGAATTCAGTATTTGGCTAAGGACAACAAATATGATATCGTGATCACTGAAATTGGCGGTACGGTCGGCGACATTGAATCCCTTCCATATATTGAAGCCATCCGTCAAATGAAATGGGAATATCCTAAGGATTGTTTGGTTATTCACTTAACGCTTATTCCTTATTTATCGGCTGCAGGAGAATTAAAAACAAAACCTACCCAACATGCCGTTAAACAGATGTTACAATTGGGAGTTCAGCCAGATATTTTATGTTGCAGAACCGAACATAATTTGGATTTTTCATTGCTACATAAAATTGCTCAATTTTGTAATATCGCCCCAAATGCGGTTATAGAAGCAATGGATGCTTCAACCATTTATGAAGTTCCCATCCGATTACATGAAGAAGGATTGGATAAAATAGTATTAGAAAAATTCCATTTGTCAAGAACATCCCCATTAAATTTAACAAAATGGACTGAATTTTTAAAAAATTACTATCACCCAACTTCTGAAATAACCATCGGATTAATAGGCAAATACGTAGAATTACACGATGCATACAAATCGATAACCGAGGCTTTAATTCACGGAGGAACAGCTAATTTATGTAGGGTATCTGTTCGTTGGATTCATTCTGAAGAAATATTCGAGCAAAATGTTCAAGAGGTATTAAGCCCATTAGATGGAATTATTGTTGCGCCCGGATTTGGTTCCAGAAGGATAAATGGCAAAATCACAGCCATTAAATACGCTCGAGAAAATAACCTTCCATTTTTCGGAATATGCTTAGGTATGCAGTGTGCCGTAATAGAATTTGCCCGTCATGTTATCGGATGGGAAGATGCAAATTCCACAGAGATGTCGCTGGGAACGTCACATCCGGTAATTTCTGTCATGGAAGAACAGAAAGAAATGCTTGGTAAAGGAGGCACCATGCGATTAGGTCAATTTAATTGTGATTTGTTGCCAGGATCTACAATTCATGAAATTTATAAACAAAAAACCATTCAGGAACGACATCGCCATAGGTATGAATTTAACAGCACTTATCTTTCCGATTTTAAAAAGAATGGGATGAATGTTACAGGAATCAATCCTGAAACAGGGTTGGTAGAAGTTGTAGAAATCAAAAATCACCCATGGTTTGTCGGTGTTCAATACCACCCCGAATTGAAAAGTACCGTTGAAAATCCGCACCCCCTATTTACCGGATTTGTGAAAGCCATTTTAGAAATTAAGGAAATTCCTTAGGGATTATTATTTCGCAAAAGAATTTAATACACCCAATCTTCCTACCTCCCCATCGGTTCCATTTTAAAGGTCATACTCTCAATGACTCTTAGCAAGGCTTCTACTGTGTCCATTGACGTTAAGCACGGCACGCCATTTTCTACAGAGGCTCTCCGTATTTGAAAACCGTCTCGTTCCACAGTTTTCCCCACGGTGATGGTGTTGACTACGTATTGTACTTTTCCTGTATGGATAAGATCGATAAGATTCCGTTCTTTCTCTCCTATTTTATACCCGATTTTACACGGAATTTCCTTTCTTTGGAAATAATCGGCTGTACCTTTCGTTGCCCATATTTGAAAACCAATTTTATGAAAACGTGTAGCCAGAAGAGATGCTTCTTCTTTGTGCTTATCGGCAACAGTAAATAAAATGGAACCATCCATCGGCACTTTATTTCCTGCTCCAATCAATCCCTTATATAACGCTTTTTCCAAGGTGGTGTCTTTCCCCATCACTTCACCTGTAGATTTCATTTCCGGACCGAGTGAAATATCAACTTTCGATAATTTCGAGAAAGAAAACACAGGTACTTTCACAAAAACACCTTGTTTTTCTGTTACCAACCCCGAAGAATATCCCAGGTCTTTCAGTTTTGCACCTAAAATCGCTTTGGTAGCCAATTTTGCCATCGGTACATTTGTAATTTTGGATAAGAACGGAACGGTTCGAGAAGAACGCGGATTCACTTCTATCACATATACTTTCCCTTGAAATAATACAAATTGGATATTCATCAAACCAACGATACGGAATGTTTTGGCCAGTTTTTCGGTGTATTCCACGAGTGTATCCACTTCTTCTTTAGTGATGTTTTGCGGAGGATAGACGGCGATTGAATCTCCTGAATGAACGCCTGCTCTCTCGATGTGTTCCATAATCCCCGGAATAAGTACCGTTTCTCCGTCACAAATTGCATCTACTTCCACTTCTTTTCCTAATAAATAACGGTCAATCAAAATCGGTTGATCTGGGCTGGCTTCCACGGCGTTTTCCATGTAGTGACTCAATTCGCTTTCGTTAGAAACAATCTCCATCGCCCGACCTCCTAACACGTAACTGGGTCTTACCAACACCGGATATCCAATTTCATTGGCAATCGCAATCGCTCTTTCTTTTGAAAAAGCTGTTTTACCCTTGGGGCGTAGAATCTCTGCTGCCTGCAAGCCTTCTTCAAATTTCTCTCGATTTTCCGTTCTATCTAAATCGGCAAAAGAAGTTCCTAAAATCGGCACTCCGTTGGCTTCCAATTTTGCAGCCAAATTAATCGCCGTTTGTCCACCAAATTGAACCAGAACTCCCTTGGGTTTCTCCAAATCGATGATGTTCATTACATATTCTTCGGTAAGCGGTTCAAAATAGAGTTTGTCTGAAATTGAGAAATCGGTGGAAACGGTTTCGGGATTGTTGTTGACGATAATGGCTTCGTAGCCCATTTCCTGAATCGCCCAAATGGAATGAACCGTTGCATAATCAAATTCCACCCCTTGCCCGATGCGTATAGGTCCGGAACCTAACACCACTATTTTTTCCTTCTCCGAGACAATGCTTTCATTTTCCTCTTCATACGTGCCATATAAATACGGCGTATGCGACTCAAATTCGGAAGCGCACGTATCCACCATTTTATAGACAGGAACAATTCCATTTGTTTTCCTCAGTTGAGAGACGGCATTTTCGGTAGTTTTCCACAGCGTAGCAATGAAAGAATCGGAGAATCCGAAACGTTTTGCCTGCCTAAGGACTTCCAAATCTTTTGGTGCGGCTTGAATCGTTTTTTTAAAATCAATCAACTTTTTGATTTTCCAGATAAAAAACTTATCTATTTTACTCCATTCCACAATTTGTTCCCACGAATGTCCTCGTCGCAAGGCTTCTCCAATAACAAAGATTCGTTCGTCGTCACACACTCGAATTCGATGTTCGATAGCTTCTTCCGATAAATTTTTTAACTGTTTATCTTTCAACCCAATATGATCATGCCCGGTTTCCAAGGAACAAATTGCCTTTTGGAAAGATTCTTCAAAATTTCTCCCAATCGCCATGGTCTCTCCCGTGGCTTTCATTTGGGTGTATAGTCTTCGGTCAGCCGTTTCAAATTTATCAAAAGGAAAACGCGGAAATTTTACAATGACATAGTCCAACGCGGGTTCAAAACAAGCGTATGTTTTCTGTGTCACGGGATTCATAATCTTATCCAAGGTAAATCCCACGGCAATTTTAGCGGCAATTTTAGCAATTGGATACCCGGTGGCCTTACTGGCCAAGGCAGATGAACGAGAAACACGAGGATTTACTTCGATAATATAGTACTTGAACGAATACGGATCCAATGCCAATTGCACATTGCAACCGCCTTCGATGCCCAAGGCACGAACGATTTTCAAGGAGGCGTTTCGCAACAATTGATATTCTCTGTCCGAAAGGGTTTGCGAGGGTGCTACCACAATGGAATCCCCGGTATGCACCCCCACAGGATCGATATTTTCCATATTGCACACCACAATTGCATTGTCGTTGGCGTCCCGCATCACTTCGTATTCGATTTCCTTGTATCCGGCGATTGATTTCTCAATCAAACATTGAGAAACCGGACTATATTTTAAACCCAGTTCCGTGATATCACGCAATTCTTGTGGATTGTCGGCAATTCCTCCTCCTGTTCCTCCCATCGTGAAAGCAGGTCGCACGATAATCGGGTAACCGATAATTTCGCCAAAGTCCATCGCTTCTTCTACCGTGTGGGCGATATACGATTCGGGAACAGGCTCGTTGAGTTCTTTCATCAGTTGACGAAACAAATCGCGGTCTTCGGCTTGTTTTATGGCCGTAAGTTTGGTACCCAGTACTTCCACGTTACATTCCTCCAAAATTCCTGATTCTTCTAAGTTTACCGCCATATTCAATCCAATTTGTCCTCCCAAGGTGGGCAACAACGCATCCGGGCGTTCTTTTCGGATGATCTTTGATACAAACTCCAATGAAATCGGTTCAATATACACCTTGTCAGCAATTTCTACATCCGTCATAATCGTCGCAGGATTGGAATTAATCAAAATTACCTTATAGCCTTCTTCCTTCAACGAAAGACACGCTTGTGTTCCCGAATAATCAAACTCTGCCGCTTGCCCAATGATAATCGGTCCGGAACCTATCACGAGAATCGTATGGATGTCTGTTCTTTTTGTTTCTATTTTCTTAATTTTTTAGATTGTTAATTATCAGTTAATTACTTAGTCAATCCGGTCTAATTTATCGTTTTGCCCGACCTGTTTTTAAAATTTTCCATCATCGCAATAAAATCATCGAAGAGGTAATTGGCATCTTCCGGTCCCGGACTGGATTCGGGGTGATATTGTACGGTAAAACACGGAAAAACTTTATGTCTAAGCCCTTCGTTTGTCCGATCGTTTAAGGCAATATGTGTTTCAATCAGATCCGTTCCTTTCAACGATTCCTGATCGATTGCATAGCCGTGATTTTGCGCGGTGATGCTTACTTTATTTGTGCTTAAATCCAACACAGGATGATTTCCTCCACGATGTCCGAATTTTAATTTATAGGTTTTGGCTCCACACGCCAAACCAATCAACTGGTGTCCCATACAAATTCCGAAAACAGGAATTTTTCCCAGAATGCCGTTGATCATCTCGAAAGCATACGGATAATCCCGAGGATCTCCGGAGCCATTCGACAACATCACCCCATCCGGTTTCATTAATAAAATGTCTTCGGCAGAAGTGGTATGTGGCACCACGACAATGTCGCAATTGCGCTTGGATAATTCCCGTAGTATTCCCAATTTAGAACCAAAGTCAACCAATACCACTTTAAAACCTCTTCCCGGACAAGCATAAGCCGTTTTTGTAGAAACTTTTTCAATTAAATTGGTCGGAAAAACCACCCGTTTCAGTTCGGCAACCACCGTCTCAGTATCGGTGTTTTCAGGTACAATTTTCCCCTTTACAACGCCCCTATCCCGCAATACTCGGGTCAATCTTCGCGTGTCCACTCCTTGAATTCCCGAAAGGTTTTTCTTCTTAAAAAACGCATTCACGGTCATCTGACTTCTAAAATTGGAAGGGAAATCGCACAATTCTTTTACAATCAATCCTTTAATCGCCGGAGAAATGCTTTCAAAATCATCCGGATTGATTCCGTAATTGCCTATTAAGGGATACGTCATACAAACAATTTGACCACTGTATGAAAGATCAGAAATAACTTCCTGATAACCTGTCATTCCGGTATTGAACACAACTTCTCCTGCGGAATCACATGCTGCACCAAAACCTGTTCCTCGGAAAACTTCCCCTGACGCTAAGACTAATTTCTTTTCCATTCTTTCCAAAATTTAAGCAAAAAAAAACGAAGCTTTTTAGCTTCGTTTTTCTTAAAAATAATATTGTTCAAATAACAATTTCAATTGACAAAAAAATATTCGATTGTTATTTATTTTTTTCATGACCACAAATTTAGTATAAAGTTTTTGGAAGAGTATTATAAATCGATTTTTTTTGAAAAGTACTGATTCAAATTTCAAATGCGTCATCACCCTAATTACTGACTTAAAAACATTTTCGGAAAGGAACAAATTTCGTATTTGCTGTTTTTGCGAAGGAAAGATGATGCAGACAAAGGAGCCCAAGCTCAGAATAAAAGCAATAAACTCTTTTTTAAGAGAAAAAGTAGAAGAAAATACCAAGCCTTTGAAAAGTAAAAATGGGATAGTGTCATGGAAAGTGCTGATGAACGCCGGAAACCGAATTTCAACCATAACGTCGTTACAAACAACATAAGTATCATGGTCAATTTATGTTTAAAGGCGGTACAGCTTTACTTTTAGCAACGGAAAATCCTAAAAGGTTCGATAGACATTGATATCATTACAGAAGAACCTGAGGAAAAAATCAAGGGGATTTTAGAGAAGATAAGTCAATTAGAAATGTTTCTCCGTCGGGAGGATGACAACGACCGAAAGCAATAGCCTGATGCACCTCTTGGCCATTTTAAAACATTTTACAAAAGTGTGGTATGGTCGTCAAGAACAAATATTACTGGATCTTCTGTACACCCCTAATCCATATACTGAAACAAAAGAATATCTAATAAAGCATAGTTAATTAGCCACATCGGGTAAAGATACTACGGCAATACTGCCTTAGAAACGAAGCCGTAATTTTCGGATAACAGAAAATAATTGAATTTCCATTTTTAAATAATTGCTTCAAAAAGCCATTTCATTCCGGAATCGGCAGATAGATTTTCTGAATTAATTCTTCGTATTCTTTTTTCGAATCGCTGTTTGCTGTTATGCCGCCACCACTTTTAAAGTAAAGTTGTTGATTCTGTTTTTCTACAAAACGAATGGCTACAGAAGAATCCAGATTTTTACCGTCAAACAAACCAAAAATTCCGGTGTAATATCCCCGCGCAACATCTTCCACCAATTGAATAATTTCCACGGTTTTCTTTTTGGGTGCCCCACTGACAGATCCTGCCGGCAGCAATTTCAACAACCGTTCACCGAAATCATTTGTCCAATCATCGGGCAAAATACCGCTTATAGCAGAGCTTGTTTGCAGGATTTCACCTTTGTGGGTCTTAATGTTCTCAATATACCGAAATTGATCAACTCTGACTTTTTTGGAAATAAGCGACAAATCATTACGCATTAAATCCACGATGGTGTGATGTTCCCAGGTTTCTTTTTCATTTTCAAGTAGGATTTTTTTAGCATCCAGAAGCCGGGCATCAATTGTACCTTTCATAGGAAAAGTCGAAATCTGATTGTTGCTGATTTGAATGAAGCTTTCAGGCGAAAAAACCACAAAATCATCCTTCAATAACAATTTGTATGGCGCACGACCGGCATAAAAAATCTCTTTCAGACTCAGGTTGCAAGTTATAGGAGTTGGAAAAGTCAGATTCAGAAGAAAAGTGTTCCCGTTGTTCAGTTCTTCGATAACCTTTTTGACTTTTTGGCTATACATTTTCGGGTCTATCGGGGTAACATGCAATTCCGTCTTTGG
>CAZKFN010000001.1:127964-162987 GCA_964552035.1 uncultured Flavobacteriales bacterium | reverse complement strand
TGAATTTTCTCCTTCGCATTCGTCTTTCCTTTGATATTATAAAGAATCCCGTGCTTTTCGGCTTCATCCAATTTGCATAAGACGGGCTTTTTCAGTTCAAAATCCAGTAGAAAAAAATAAGGAATTCCCTGCGTTGTATATTCTGAAATCTGTTTTGAAAACTGTGAAATATCCATCATCTGAGCGCCGTAAAATGGGTTAAAATAGCGGTTCCAAAAGCCGTCAGAAAAGATTCAGGATGAAACTGAACGCCATAAATCGGCGCTGTTTTATGTTGCACCGCCATGATGTATTGCCCGGATATTGCGCAAATTTCTAATTCGTTCGGAAAATCTTCGGTTGAAACCGTCCAAGAATGGTACAAACCCACGTCCATTTTTTTTGGAAGTCCGTCGAAAATCGGTGAATTTCGGATAATTTCAATTTGTCTCTTCTGTCCGTGGATCACATTTTCCATCCGATACAAACTTCCGCCGAAGTGTGTACAAATCGCCTGATGGCCCAGACAAATTCCCAACAAGGGTTTTCGGTTTTGAAAACTATGAGCAATCACCTCATTCAAAAGCGGGAAATTTTCGGGTCTCATCGGTCCTGGCGAAATAATCAGATGCGCAAATTCATCTATATCGCTGACTTTCAATTCATCGTAATTAATCACCTGAAAATCACACGTGTCGATTTCGGTCAGAATATTTACAATATTGTAAGTAAATGAATCGTGGTTGTCAATCAATAAGACTTGCATGTCAGCCATTTTACAACTGGAAAAGTAGGTTTTTTTCTTAGAAGTTTTATTTACTTTTTTGCATCGCCAAAAAAGGAATAAAAAGTACTAAACTAACGGAAAAATAAAGCTTTGGTGAAATCCGATAAGGTATTCCCCTCCCCTTTTACATGCCTTGCAAAGCAAAAATCTTCTGGCACTTGGGATTTTTGAATTAATAGGTTGAAATTCCGATGGTTTTTTTAGGAGAAAAGAAAGAATAAAGTTGAATTTCCTGGAGTAAGATAACCTCCTTGTAAGAAATCTGGCTTTTTAACAAAAAAAAGAAGTTTGCGAAAACACTCCAATTTTTCAAATCCCTAGGTGAAAGGAATAGGCTTCAGATGATGCAAAATAACGCCACGGGTTTTGAGGTAACTTGTAAAATACGAAGTTTCGAATCTCGTATAGCAGAAAATAAATCATGTTTTAACTGCTTTTCTACGCAAAACTTATCGTATTTCTCATAATATTTAAAACTTGACTCAGAAGAGGATTACTAATCACAGCATTCAGTTTTACCTATCGGCAAGTCAAATGCTTTACTGTTGTATAACGTTTTTATTTTTAAAAGGAATTCTTTAGTTAATGAGCCTTAAGTAAACCCTTCGCTTCTAATAGTTAGTTCAGCTTTAATTTCGTCTGACATTTTTAAAATTCTTTAAATTAAACGTATGAAATTAAATCAGGTATTTGCCAATCATTAATTTCAAAGCATAAGTTACTGATTTATATTGCCAATACACTTACATTTCTCTTTTATTATTTGCTTTTCAGCATCCTTAAAATAAGGGTTGATTTTTAAAATACATACGTTTTTTGATGTTTATAATGTTTCCTCATTCAACAAACTTTTTTACTTTGATATTTTACTTTACTCATATTAAAGATTCCTCAAAAAGATTTTAGCACTCCCTGATTGAATAAATGATAAATCTTCATCAAAAGACTGTTAATAACAATGCACCAGCGTGAAGTAATTTTATTTTCAGGTTTGTTTCTTTTTTTATGCACCGAGAGAAGCCAATGAAATGACGTTTATTCCGTCTTGTCGTGTGTAACTTATGCCCGTACCGGTGATGATGTTGAGGGATTGCTTTACATATTTTGAAAGATTCATTTTACAAAATTAGAGTAGTTCACTTTACATATTTAGAGTGCTTTGTTTTACAAAATATGAATTAAACATTTTTTCACTCAATTTATTGGGCTGCATTAGGGTGTTTATTTTAGATTACCTTTTTATTATAATGCTTATCAAATTCCTTGAATATTTCCGTACTATAAAACTTCATTTTCGTTCTTTTAGGATTATTCCAATCTAACTATCTTTCTTTAGAATATTTCGGATTCTTTGTTACCCTCTTTTTGAACCTGTAAGAAATATTTACAAGTTAAAACTTTCAATAATTTCCTTTTTTAATATATACCGTCCCTCTAGGGTTGGCTTGCAACATTAAAGTTTCTTATAAGATATGATTACTCCATAAAACATCTTCTAAAAATGTGTCTTAAAATGCTTACTTCATTCAATTCTACAGCTCATATTTCCCAATTTGTCTGTATAAAGCCGCTCGCGTTAATCCTAAATTCCAAACGGATTCTCCAGATTGCTCTCCGTAAGAATCCTTTTTACTTTCGGACGAAGCAAAATTTGTACTGCCGCCAGCTGGTATTTAAAAATAAGTTTTTGGAACCTGATTAATTGTTTGGCAATAACGTGTTGACTTTTGTTGATTCCTCCCTTTAGATTAGAACGAAAAATCAAGAAAAATTATACAGAATGTTTTATCGTGAGTTTAATTTTAATAATCTTTTTAATTAAGGAATCCATTCATCTTCTTTCTTAAGAATTACAATAAACTTGCTTCCTTCTCCCACACGACTTACCAATTCAATAGAACCGCCTTGTGCTTCCATAAACTCTCTGCTGATGGCTAAACCCAAACCGGTTACTTTTTCGTTGGTGTCGGGAGCACGAAAATAACGGGCAAAAATCCGTTCTTGATATTCAGGCGAAATCCCTTGTCCCTGATCTTCAACAAATAAATGAACATAATCTTCTTGGTCTGCAATTTGAATGCGAACAGTTGAATTTTCATTTGAATAGCGAATGGCATTGGATATGAGGTTGATTAAAACCCATGCAATCTTTTCGGCATCACCTTTAATCGTTGGAATTTCCTCCGGGAGGCTCACTTTAAGACGAATTAATTTTCGATCCGCTTGCCGTTGGATGGTATTTATAGCATATTCGATAATTTCTCGTAAATCTATCGATGTTATTTTTAGTTGAATATTTTCACTGTCCACTTCCGAAATCTTCAAAAGATCTCCAGTAATGGCTAAAAGTTTCTGAATATCTTCTTCAATGCTATCTATCAATTGCAGTTGTTCTTCATTTAATTGCCCAGTCTGATTTTTTCGTAATAGATGCAATCCGATTTGAGAAGAAGAAATCGGGGTTTTAAAATTGTGAGACATTGAGGCAATAAAGTTTGTTTTGGCAATGTCTAATTTCTTATAGGATGTGATATTTTGAAGCAGGATAATCGTGCCGATTTTTTTCTCTGTGGCCTTGTCTGTCGGATCGATGGTCAGATCTAAATATTTGGCATCAAAGTAATTTTCTTCGCCATCAATCTTAAGTTTGAGTTCTCGTTTTTCTAATTTTTTAATATGTGCCGGAAAAATTCCTCTGAGAACGGTTTGAAAAAAAATATTAAACTGGGCTAAATCGTGAATATTGGTCCGAATAACATTTTCTATTTTAAGATTGGCAATTTTTAGAGCTTCAAGATTAATAAAAAGAATGGTGTCATATTCGTCCAAAATGATGATGGGATCGTAGATGGAATTAATAATAGTTTCTATTCGTTTCTTTTCAATTAGAAGTTTGGATACGTGGATACCAGCATATTCTTCCAATTTACTTATCATATCGTTAAAAGAATCCGCGAGATTTTTAAACTCATCATTTCCTTGAATTTGAATACGGTAGGAGTAATTTTTTTGTGCAATTTCTTTAGTTCCTTCAATGAGTTTGGCTACAGGCTCGGCAATACTTCGAGGAAGTCTGAAAAACAAAATGCAAGTAGCGATGAAACAAATAACTCCAAAGAGCATAATTTGAATGTTCGCAGTCCTTGCTGTTTGTGAAGCCAAGTTACTTTTGGCCACAATAGCATCCATGTTAATTTGCATAATTTTCGCAACATCTCTGCGGATATGCCTATCAAAATCTAAATTGTCTGGTTCGAGAATTAATGCCTCAAAGTTTTGTTCAATTTGCCCAACAGGAATGGCAATATCCACTTCTGAAATTTTATTTTTTTGTTTTTCGAGACGCTTTCTAAAATCACGGATGGCCTGTTCGTCATGAAACGAAACATTGAGCGCATCTAACATCTTTTGTGCATATTGAACAGAAAGATGGTTGGACGTCAGGATATTATCTGTATTTTTCTTAATCATATTTACATAACCAATGCCCAATCCCGTTAGCAATATGATTAAGAAAAGAAGAATCCCTACCCACAGTGTGATTTTTGCTCTGATCTTCATCGTTACAAAGAATTATATTTTAACTTTATGTAAAAACACAACAAAAAATGGTTTTGCTAATTTCATTGTTTTTCCCGGAATTTCTTATTGCAACTGCGTAAGGGATTTATTTCTGGAAAAATAGGCAAGTTTTGTTTTTTGTCGTGCCTTTTACATGGTTTTTTAAGTATTAAATATCAATACCGGACAATCAGCATCTTCGAGAATTTGTTCCACTCTTCGTCCTAAATACAATCGGTTAGTGCCCGGATAAATGTTTGTACCTAAAATTATTAAATCAGAATGATTTTCTTTCGCAAATTCTACAATACCTTTTTCAACACTGCTGCTTTCAATGATCTTAGCCGAAATATTTATTTTAAGGCTTTCTCCAATCATTTTATTTTCTTCCATAATCGATTTCCTTAGGTCATCTCTATGATTAATTTCTGTTGTAGAAATTTGTACTGGAATTCCCAAGCGTCCTTCATCGTTTTCTATAATGTTGAGTACCTTAACTTCGTGATTTGTGTCTGAATTCGTGATATAAAGTGCTAATTCCGTCGCATTTTTAGCTGCTTTCGATCCGTTGGAGGGGATTAAAATTTGATTGGGTTTCCAATTGGTTTTTACACTTTTCACTTGCAGAACAGCTGTTGGACAAGGTGCGTGTCGAACAATTTCATCGATCACCGGATTGAAAAGCTGGGGTCTGTTTAAATCTTTTTCTGTTGCTCCCAACAGAATTAAATCATACCCTTTCTTTGCTTCATCTAAAATTGCGGAAGTAGTTTCTGTACTTTTTACAATTTTAATTTCGGTTTCGATATTTTTAAACGTTTTCCCAATTTCTGATAGGAGCGGTTTATATTGCTCAACATTATTTTCCGAGGTAACCATCATTAAAGTAACGGAAATTTGACTGTGTTTTGCCATGGAACATAAAATTTCTCCGGCTAATTCGTGCCTTGATGCCGATTGACTTTTTCCGTATTCATTTAAGCGAGGTCTTATGGGCAACAGCACCCGATGAATGTTTGCAACCATGCTCTTTGCTTGAAATTCTTCTTTTTTCAAACGTTCTTTTTCTTCGTCTCCCATTTTTATTTTTCCTACCGTCCATTTTAAAAGCGATGGTGCCATGAGTGAGGTAACCATAGCCATAACCACAATAATGGAATACATATCCTGAGATAAAATTCCCATAGATAATCCGATACTTGCAATAATTATTTCCACAGCCCCCCGTGCATTCAATGCAGAACCAAAAGCTAGTGAATTCCAATGGCTTAGGCCAACGATGCGCGCCCCAGCGTAGGCACCCACTAATTTTCCAAAAATAGCAACAGCAAGAACAATTCCGGTTATGAGCAATAGCGTAGGTTGCATGAGCGATGTGATATCTACTTTAAGACCGGAAACCGCAAAAAATATAGGGGCAAAAATTCCAATGGCTATAGCTTCTAATTTTTTAATAACGCTTTTGGGTAATCGCGGCATCATCCCGAAAATGATTCCAGCCACAAAGGCACCTAAAACAGCTTCCACTTCAAGAGCTTGTGCAATGGCTCCAAATATGAAAGCTACAGCCACTACAAAGGTGAGTATTCTGTATTCGCTTTTTGAATGATCCTGAATATAGTGCAGTCCTTTTTTTATCAGCCACTTTCCAAGCGTAAAACTGAGGAACATAAATCCAGCTATTTTTGCAATGGAATAAAAAACAGTACCAACGGTAATGGCGTCACCGCTTGCAAGACCAAGGGTTATGGATAGTAATATCCATGCGGTGGTGTCATCAATCATACCGGCGGCTAAAATGGTTTGTCCCAAATCACGCCGCATCAGATTCAAATCCATAAGTACTTTTGCAACTACTGGGATGGAAGAAATGGCCATCGCTGTGGCTACAAAAAGATCAAAAACAATACGTTCTTGTTGGTTTTGAACAAGAAAATCAGGCAAATACATAGCCATCACAAAACCACTGACAAAGGGCAATATTAACCCCCCGGCAGCTATGCTCAAAGCCATCTTGCCCTTTCGTTTGATTAACGGAATGTCGGTTTCCAGACCGGTGATAATCAATAAAAACATAGCACCAAACATTCCGACTAATTCAATTAAATATCCTTGAATTTCAGTTTGGGGTACCAGCCATTCGTGCAATATTGGGAAAAAACCGCTGAGCAGCGACGGCCCTAAAATAATTCCTGCTAAAAGCTCCCCTACAACCGAGGGTTGGCCTAAACGTTGTGCAATTTCTCCAAAGGTTCGGGCGGCCACTAATAGTACGGCTATCTGAACCAATAATACCAAAATGTCATGATGCGATGCAGGTGTGAATATATCCATAGTTCTACTTGTTTAATAGTTTGTTGTAATGCAGTTCATGCATTGTAATGTGTTTTGAGAATTTAAATTCAAATACGGTTTTTTAAGGGTTATTTATCGAAAATTGAAAACAATACATAAGCAAGTCCCAACACGAAAAGGATCTATAGCATGAGATAAATTATGGTTATTATTTCCTCTTTTTTATTGTTTTTATTCGTGCTCATAAGCTTGCCTTTTAGATTCCGGAAATGCAACGGAAAACGGTATGTGTAGTATGGTTTCTAAAGTTGTGCCATAACTGTCAAAAATGTTTATATACTTTTTAATCAGCTGTTTATATTTAAAAGTGGATGGGCGTAAAACACAAAAACCCTTTCATTTTGAAAGGGTTTTATAGCATTTTAAAAGGGTGTAGTTTATTTATAACTGAATGTCGTATTCAGAAATTTTTCGTTAAAGTGTAGTAAGAGCAATATTCAAAAGTTGAGCGGCTTTTGTTTTATTTCCTTCCGTGAATTGAAGTGTTTTTTGAATATGAGTTTTTTCGGCATGTGCTAATTCAAAAGTGGATAAACTGTTTTTTTCGTCGGAAGGATTTAGAAGTTCTATGGGGATTTGTTGTAAGGTAATTTGGTTGTCTTCACATAAAATCACGGCACGCTCAATGATATTTTTAAGTTCTCGGATATTGCCTTTCCAAGCATGTTTTTTTAGAACATTCAGGACTTTTGGATCCATCTTCTTTATAGATTTCCCCATTCGGTTTGAAAATACCTCAAGAAAATTTTGCGAAAGCTCTTCAATATCCAAAAGTCTTTCCCGGAGTGGCGGAAGTGTAATTGAAAAAACGGCGATTCGATAGTACAGATCTTCTCTAAAACAATTTTCTTTTATTTCATCTTGTAAATCCCTGTTAGTAGCCGTGATTATTCGGACATTCACGCGTTTAAGTTTGGTGTCGCCCACCCGCATAAATTCGCCGGTTTCTATCACACGTAGTAATTTGGCTTGAAGCGCGATATCCATTTCGCCTATTTCATCCAAAAAAAGCGTGCCTCCATCAGCTTCATCCAATAAGCCTGTTTTATTTTTTATGGCTCCCGTGAATGCCCCTTTTTCATGACCGAATAACTCGCTCTCCAGTAAATTTTTTCCGAAAGTAGCACAATTGACTGCCACAAAGGGCTGATCTCTTCGATGGCTCTCTCGGTGAATGGATTGCGCAAATACTTCTTTTCCGGTTCCGGTTTCTCCGGTTAACAGAACGATGGAGTCTGTGGGTGCCACTTGCTTTGCCAGATGAACAGCTTGACTAAAACTTTTGGAATTTCCAATAATAGTATCAAAGGTATAAAACCTCTCGTCTAATTGTCGTTCCAGTTGCTGCACCCGATTTGTCAGTCGTATTTTTTCGATGGCGCGATGGATAGTAGGAATAATTTTGTTATTGTCGTCTCCTTTGGTGATGTAATCAAAAGCGCCGTTTTTAATGGCTTGAACCCCACCGGAAATACTGCCATAAGCCGTAAGCATAATAATCTCCGAAGATGGTTTTAATTGTTTGATCTCTTTCACGAACTCAACGCCATTGCCATCGGGTAACTTTACATCACAAATAATGACTTGAAAATCGTTGTTTTTCAACAATTGTAAAGCCGATTTACAATCCATAGCCTGACGTACTTCAAACCCCTCCTGAGCTATAATTCTTGACAGAAGGTTCCTTAATTTCTCTTCATCATCTATTATGAGAATGTTTTTCATATGGATGTTTCGTGAATTTTTATTAAATGCTGCTTAAACGACAATGTTGCCTGATATTATTTAAAATCTGGAATCGCATCAATGATATTTATTTTCTGAAAATTGAATGCGTAATATAAGAATTACCTTAATTTTAAATTCGTTTTTTAAAAAATTCCTATTCCACGGTTACGGATTTTGCTAAATTTCGAGGTTGATCGACATTCCGCCCAAGCATAACAGCGGTATGGTAGGACAATAATTGCAATGGAATTGTTGTAATTAACGGGCTCAAGGGTTCAGAAACACGTGGAATTTCTATCGTATAGTCGGCCAAATTTCTTACCACCTTATCATTTTTCATCACTACGGCAATAATTTTCCCTTTCCGGGCTTTAATTTCTTGAATATTACTCACCACTTTATCGTAGTATTCACTTTCTGTGGCAATAACCACAACAGGTACAGATTCATCGATTAGAGCAATGGGACCATGTTTCATTTCGGCTGCAGGATAACCTTCAGCTGGGATATATGAAATTTCTTTTAATTTTAAGGCGCCTTCCAAAGCAACCGGGAAATTATATCCTCTCCCTAAGTATAAAAAGTTCCTGGCGTTTTTAAAGACAGAAGCAATTTCTTGTGTAATAGCATCTGTTTTCAAGGCCTGTTCTATTTGATTCGGAATCATTTCTAACTCAGACAAATATTTTATATATTCTTTTTCATCAATGGTTTCTTTTGCTTTAGCTAATCGGAGGGTGAGCATGACAAACACAGTAATTTGCGTTGTAAAGGCTTTGGTACTTGCAACCCCAATCTCGGGTCCAGCGTGAGTATAGCTTCCACTGTGGGTTTCTCGAGAGATTGAAGAGCCCACAACGTTGCAAATCCCATAAACAAAAGCTCCTTTTTGTTTGGCTAATTTAACGGCAGCTAAGGTGTCTGCGGTTTCGCCGCTTTGAGAAACTGCAATGACAATATCGTTTTTTGTAATTATAGGATTTCTATATCGAAATTCAGATGCATATTCAACCTCTACCGGTATGCGTATAAAGTTTTCAATTAAATATTCAGCAACTAGAGCCGCATGCCAGGATGTTCCGCATGCAACGATTATAATCCGATTGGCTTGTAGAAATTTTTCGATGTTATTTTCTAAACCACCAAGCCTAATTATTCCTTCATTTGCCAATAATCTTCCACGAAAGGTGTCTTTAATAACATCGGGTTGCTCGTAAATTTCTTTTAACATAAAATGGTCGTAATTGCCTTTTTCGATCCGCTCCAGATTTAGTTGCAATTCTTGAACATAAGGTACTACCAAATGGTCATTTTTTATTTTACGAACCATGATATCTTTTCCATAACGGATAATCGCCATTTGCTCGTCTTCTAAATAAATAACATTATTGGTGAATTCGAGGAATGGAGATGCATCACTCGCTACAAAATATTCGCCATTTCCTATCCCGATAGCTAATGGACTACCCAGTTTTGCGGCTACAATTTCATTTGGTTTTTTCCTGTCAAAAAGCACAATGGAGTATGCACCAACAACTTGATTAAGTGCAATTTGAACGGCTTTTCCTAATTTTATATTTTCATTTTTTTGAATGTCTTCAATTAAATTAACCAATACTTCCGTATCTGTATCTGATGTGAATGAATAACCCCGAGAAATTAATTCCTTTTTTAAAGAATCATAGTTTTCAATAATTCCATTATGGATTATTACCAAATCTCCGCTGTTTGAAACATGTGGGTGGCTGTTGGTATCGTTTGCAATTCCGTGGGTAGCCCAACGGGTATGCCCCAAACCTATTGTTCCTTTAAGAGAAATTTCCTTTTTAACTTTTTTTTCTAATTCGGCTACTTTCCCTTTTGTTTTACATAATTGGATTTCGGATCCGTCATATAATGCAACACCGGCACTGTCATAACCGCGGTATTCTAATTTCTTTAATCCATTAAGAAGAATAGGATACGCTTCTCTTTTTCCGATATAACTAATAATTCCACACATAGGGTTTACTTGGTTTTATATAAAATTTGAAAATTTAATTTTTTGATGCAGGTTACAATTCCAACTCTTAAAAGTTTTTGTTGAAGAAAGAAAAATTGGAGAGGCATACCTGTCCAATAATATAGGTAGTTGAATGAAATATAAAAGTGATGCGTGAGAAATCCTCCAAGAGTTTAGCAAAATCTGAGCTAATGCACAATAAAAACTCTTGCTGGATCGTAATGGAATGACGTGATATGCAATTTTCACTTTATAATTTCTCTCTTTGTCACAATATAAATTCGATATTTTTTTTAACAATGAAAAAATCAAGGACTTCCTGAAATTCTTAAAAGCATGCCTTCGAGAAGGCATTTAGAAGTTATTGAGTACAAAAATCGTATTTTATAAAAAAATATTTTTTTATTTTATGATTTTTTAACGCAACCTAAGGTAGAAAATTTTTGGTGAAAATAATTATACCTCAACTCCACCAGATAGTATTCATTTAGCAAAAAAAAATTTCTTCAGCATCATCACCCCCAGAGAGACAAAATAGGCTTTTGTCATCAACAAAGCCAAATCATAGCCTAAACCTGTCTTTAATCATTCTTAGAATTATGGCAAGTACAAAATGGCAAGTACAAACACATATACTTAGATACACATTCAAGCAGCTTGTGCGGTACAGAATAGACGCAGTATAATTCATCGCTCAAGGAAAGATGAGCTTTATAAATATATAAAAGGAATTATCCAGAATAATAGTCATAAAGTTTTAGCCATCAGCGGCATGCCTGACCATATTCATATTTTATTTGGTATGCGACTAACGCAATCATTATCAGATTTGATGCAGGATGTAAAAGGAGATTCATCAAAGTGGATTAACCAAAAAGGATTTGCTAATGGGAAATTCTCATGGCAAGAAGGATTCGGAGCATTTTCATATAGTAAGTCTCACGTTGACAATGTCATAGACTATATTAAAAATCAGGAAAGGCATCATAAGGAAAAAACTTTTTTAGAAGAGTATGTTGATTTTTTAGACAAATTCGGGGTTGATTATGACACCCGTTATGTATTCAAGCCAATTGATTATAAGCACGAAAAGTAAGAACAGTTCCGATGGAAATATCGTTTCTCTTGGACGAGGTTTCCCGTGGTTCTTGGGGCACCCCCGTATCCAATCTCTCTGGGATTGGCGGGTAGCGAAAGAGACACGATATATGGATAAAAAACGACTCCCCATACGTCCCGTACCCGCGGCACAAGATACTGGTAAAAAAACAACCTCTCACGGCATAATCGTCCAAGAGGGACAGAACAATCCTTTATCTGACTCAGCACGTTTTTCTAATAAACTTTCCTACACTTTATCACATAAAAAGGATAATCCTCTTGTACTTCAGTAATTTCGAAAAGTCCGGACTTCCCAAATTCTTCGGCTATGGTTTCTTGGTCGTAGAAGAAAATCTTTACACCGCCAAACATTTCAAATCGGTCTTTGCCAATGTTTGTCCCTTGCCCATAGGTTTGCGCTTCCTTGGTAATTGCCGTAAAAACCATCCACCCGTTTTCAGTGAGTTGGTTATAGCAATCCATAATCAGCTTTTCTCTTTCGGTTGTATCCAACAAGTAAATCAGTCCGTAGCAAAATATCCCGTCATACAAGTTGCTGTCAAAAGGCATATCCGTAACCGAGCCGTGGTGAAGGGTCAGGTCGCTGCCGAAATGTTTTTGGGCGATGTCGATAGCAGTTTGTGAAATTTCAATTCCCGTTACGTCCATTCCGTTGTCTCTGAAAACTTGAGCATTACGTCCATAACCAATACCTGGAATTAAAACTTTTTTCACTCCGTTTTCAATAAATAAATCCTTTGTCAACACAGCGGATTTTGCAGGTTCCCATCCCCACATTTCGTGTTTGTCTTTAAAGGCTTCTTCCCAAAATTCTGATTTCATTTTCTTTCGTTTTTATATTTTAAAAGCTGAAAAATTGCGGATTAAAACGCTTCTTCAATCAACTCCATGTTCACCACAACCCCCGTCATTCCACCGGTTGCAACAGCACTTGCGATGGACCGCATTCGGTTACTATTGTCGCCACAGGCAAATACTCCCGGTACGGTTGTTTTCTGAAAAGGATCTGTTTGTATGTGATTCTGCTCCGTCAATTCACAACCCAATTCTTGGGGGATTTTACAATGCTGTTCAAATTCAGGCAGGGCATACAAAGCTTTTAATGCCATCGAGGAATTATCTTTAAAAACAATGTTTTCTATTTCTCCTTTTTGATGCAAAAAATAGTCGATTTCACTTTCCACAATTTGGATGTTGTGCTTTGTAAGTCGCTTCAATTGTTCTTCCGTTAAGGTAGATTTCCCATTGGTAAAAATAGTCAAATCATCGGTCCAGTTATGAATGGTTTTTGCAATTCCAAAGGCCATCTCTCCATTCAAAAGGATTCCTGTTTTTTCGTTCCTATATTCATAACCGTGGCAATAAGGACAAGGAATCACCGAGTTTCCCCAACATTCAGCAAATCCGTTGATTTCAGGCATAATATCCTTTACCCCGGTGGCGAAAATCAATTTATTAGCCAAGAACTTGTCGCCTGTTTGTGTAGTGATTTCAAAACCTGCTGCTGTTTTCTTTCCGCTAACTGCGAGTCCGTTCAGAAATTGCACGGTCTTGTATTTCAACACCTGTACTCTGGCTTTGGCAGCTATTTCACCAGGCTTTTCTCCTTCTTGGGTGATGAAATTATGTGCGTGTGGCGCTTGTCGGTTACAAGGTAATCCACTGTCAATGATTAAAACGCTACGCAAAGAACGGCCTAAAGCCATGGCGGCAGAAAGTCCGGAATAGCTTCCTCCGATGATGATTACTTCAAAATTTTTACAATCTGTCATACGATTATATTTTTGTGAATGCTTAAATAAAAAAGATAAATCCAAGGTTATTAAAGCATTTAGCTTCATTTATAATTTATTTTCTTTTCATTTCATTTCAGTAATAAATGTGGACAAATGTAGGTGAAAAACTTTATTAATGCGACATTGTTGCAATAAATTAATGCAAGTTTGTCGCATTACTTTTTTTCTAACTAACTTTGTGTTATGAGGAAACGTAGAAATACCGCAACGCAAGAGGCCGTTTTATCTATATTAAAAAGTAAAGGAAAGGCCATGAGTCATGATGCTATTCTTAAAAAAATGGATATTGAAGTCAACCGGGCGACGGTTTATAGAATTCTAAACCGTTTTTGTAAAGATGAGATTGTCCATAAGGTAGTTGCCGATGATGGGAAACAGTATTTTGCTGTTTGCACAAAAGATAATAATACTTCTATTCCAGGCAATCATTTTCATTTTCGCTGCACAAAGTGTGAAACCATGGAGTGCCTCCCAACATCTGTTGAATTTTCTGTTCCCGAAAAATATATTGTTCAACATATGAATTGTATCCTCGTGGGGGTTTGCAAAGACTGTTCTTAGTTGTTGGCTGTTTCTTAAATGATGTGTAGCAGGTTTAACCCGCAACTTCACCGTCGATTCGTAGTGTTTAAGTCTTGCTTGATAAGTGATAAGCTCTCAGCACAGTATTTTTTAATTGAAATATATATTCAGTTTTCAGTTAAAAAAGTACGAAACTTCAATGGCAAAAGCTTAGTACGAATTTCAGCTTCTCAAAAACACCCTAAAGCTATGCAGCAGAAAGTCCTGTATAGCTTCCACCAATGATGATTACTTCAAAATTTTTATGCTTTATCATATCATTATGTTTTTGTGTAGCTAATAAATAAAAAAACGTTCGGAATGTTTCTGCCAATTTTTAACTCACTTCTTTAACTTCCTGAGAATTTGAAAAATTAATTTTAACAAAGATAGTGCAGGTTCTATTACAAGACTAATTGAAGGTTTTTTACGATTTAATCTCAATCCATAATACTGATAAAATTTATAGAACAGATAATTAGCAACAATGGATAAGAAGATTAATCGGGTATTTACTTATCCAAATAGTCCGGCGGATAAAGGGTTTGTCCATATTTACCTGCAATTTCTTTCACTTTTTTAAATGTCTCGAGATCGTCCATAGGAGGCGGTGGCAGAAATTCTCCAAGTTTTACCGGTCTTCCAACTTCTCTAAAAAATTCTTCTAAACCTGCGGGAACAACCGTGCAAAGTATCACTGCCATTTGCGTGGTCTTGTTTTTAAAACCATGAACAATGCCTCCTTTCGGAATACTCACAAATGAACCTTTTTGTGCAATATAGGATCCGACTTCAGATTTCACTTCTATTTCACCCTCTACTACATAGAATGATTCATGAAAGTTAGGGTGCGAATGCGGCCCGGGACCTCCATTAGGTGGAATATGAAATTCCATTGTCGAAAAAGCCCCTCCGGTCTGTTTTCCAGTGATTAATAGGCGATAGGTGTTCCCGATTACTGAAAGATTTTCTCCTTCCTGAGCCGATACTGTTATGGGTGTTTTCATTTTATGATATATTTATTAGTTTTTTAATATAGGGCAACAAATCAGCGAGTATTTGCGGAATCTGCGGGAGATAAAATGTTCCACAGATTTACGCAGAAACAGATCCGCGATCATCGGCGAAATCTGCGGGAGATAAAACTTCCCCGCAGATCACGCAGATCACGCAGATTCACGCAGATTTTAAGCAAACATTTGAACGTATTTACGAAAAAATAAAGGGTGTGCACCTGTGATATTTCATCATGATGTTTTGCAGACCATCCAATCATCTTATTTATTTTTTAATCAATAATTTCAAATGAGTCTATGCTACTTCCAAGGCTAAGCTATTGAATGCTCAACCAAGCGTTTCAGATTGCCGCTGTACATGCCACCGTCAAAATGAGCCGCCGTGGGTTGGGTAGTAAAAAGCACCAAATCACTGATTTCTAATGCCTGAAATTTGGGGCTTTCTTTTTCGATAAGCATGCTGTCTCCGGCTTCTAAAATGATGTTTTCATCTACCTTTATTTTTCCGTCAAAAACGTAAAATAAGAATGTCTCATCATCTTGAGAAGCTTTGGGCAAGTCGATGAATTTATCTTTCTCTAATCGCAAATCCAATATCTGCGTTTGACTTCTGATAATCAACGAATCCTCTTTTTTCGGACCGGCAATTTTTCGCCATTGGTTGACACTGTACACATCTTCCAAATCCAAAAACTGAACTTTGGGGTTCAAGGACGCTATTTCAGGGCGAATAAAAATTTGCAATCCCTGTAGGTTACCGCCTTCTTCCAATACCAATTCTTCATGAAAGAAACTGGCCCCGGCATTCATCAGCATCAGCTTTCGGTTGGATATTGTTTCGGTTATTCCTTCCGAATCTAAGTGGTTTACTTTTCCACTCCTCAAATAGGTGAGTATCTCATCGTCAATATGCGGGTGCATCGGAATCAAGGTGCCCGGTAAAATATGGGCATGGTCTATTCTGCCAATGGTGGCAAATCCGGTGTCGTTTAATTCGGGGCGGCTGAGGCCAGGATACAAAATTTGTATCCCAAAACCGCCACGTTGTCTGCCCATTCTTTGGGTTTTATCAATTATTGTTTTCATTTTTATTATTTTTTAGGTGAAAAAATTACTGTCTTTGTTTTACCGAAATCGGATAGGTTTTTGATCTGAAGTCAATCATAGGATCAGCCGCTTCAATGCCATCCGGTATATTATTAGGAATAAAATACAGCGCCTTATCTGCTGCCTCCGAATTATCTGCCAGTTTTGTGATGGTGATTGTTCCCAGTAAAACTTTCTCTCTGGAGTCGGGCCAGGCTATGGAAGGATCATCAATCACATCACCCGGTTCTGCAATTTGCGCATACATTTTAAAGATGACCGGCTGCGCCGCTACGCATTTTTGAATGTCGTTGATTAAGTAATTGGCATTCTCTTTTTCATACTGATCAGCCGTGAGCAACTCTTCATTCTGAGGCACGAATTGGTACCTGATAAAATGGGAAGTTCCCTTGCTGTTGGTAAACTTAAAAGCATTCACTCCAAAGTATGCAATGGTAGCATAACTCGCAGGCAGCTTTTGGGTAGTCAGAAATGTTTTCGCAAGGGGGTGTGCCGATAGAAAGCCATCCAACTCGGTAGGCAATGGCGCATCCGCACCGCTGTGTGCAATGGAAAGCAACAGCTCGTGAAATTGATCCGTGTTGGCAGTAGGAAAGCCGTTGAAGCTATGACCTACGATATCCGTTGTGGATCCGTCCGGCGAAATGAATTTGACGGCAAATCCCCTTGGATTGGCAGGCCCTGCATTATCCGGTATGTCGGGTATCCCGGTAAAGTCGGAAAAACGAACGATTACCCGGCTGTCTTCTTTCTGTAGATGCTTTGCTCTTGTGATTTTTGAAGCCTCTTTTGAAGGAGTAAAAGTTCCTTCAAAAAAAATCCCTTTGGCGTGCACTGCCCTCGCATGATGTTCGCCAAAAGTGGTATGCAAGGCGTCAACAAGATCGGCCGGGGTGGATTTGAGCGCATTCTCCTGAGCCTGAGCTTGCGCCATGACTCCCCCTGTAAGAATAGCTGCCATAATAAATAATTTTGAGATTTTTAAAACTCTTATCGCATTTTTAGCCACCGCCAAAGATATCCTTCGGCCTGTGCCCCGGCTGTCGCCGTTAATGATTATTGTTTTCATTTTTTTTACATTTTTAAGATTAAATAAAACTTCTTCCGCCATCCACACTGATGGTTTGACCGGTGATAAATGACGCATCGTCGGAAGCCAAAAAAGCTGTGATTCCTACCAAATCGTCCGGCGTTTGTCGCCTTTTGATGGCTCCGTGTTGAGCCAGTTTGTCGATTAATTCCGCAGGAAAAGATTTCAGCACAATCGGTGTGGCGGTCAATCCCGGTGCAATGGCATTGACGGTGATGTTATAATCGCCCAACTCCACAGCTAACGCCCGCGTCAATCCGATGATTCCCGCTTTTGCCGCTACATAATGCGATTGTCCGGCGGGTGGATCGAAGAAACTGCCCGAAGCGGTGTTGATGATTCTGCCGGCTTTACTTTCTTTGAGCAGCGGCCATAAACTTTTGATGACCAAAAAGCCGCCATCCAAATTGATGCTCATCACTTTTCGCCAATCGGCAAAGGTCATTTTATCAAATTCCAGAAAGGGAAACCAACCGGCATTGTTGATGATGATATCTACGGCATTCCATTTTTCCTTCACCTGTTGATACAGTTGTTTGGTACTTTCCTCACTGCTGATGTCGGTTTTTACTAGTAGTAAATGTTCGGATCTCTCCATTGTAGAAGCCAATTTTTCTAAGGCTTCTGTTGAGAGATCGACGGCCACCACATTGGCTCCTTCATCTAAGAAGCGCTGGGTGATTGCGGTGCCAATACCACCGGCTGCGCCGGTGATGATGACTATTTTATTGATAAATTTCATTTTTAAGAATTTTTTGAGTATGAATAGATTTTAAAATCGGGTAATCGATATAACCCACCGATCCAGTTGTATAGAGATGGGCGTAATCTACAGGATTCAATGCCTCACCGGATTCTATTTTTTCCACAAAATCCGGATTGGATAAAAAAGAGCGACCAAAAGCGACTAAGTCGGCAAAGCCTGCGTGCAAGGCTGCTTCTCCTGTTTCAGGAGTCAATCCGTTGCTTAGGATGATAATTCTGGAAAAGTTGTTTCGAATAGCCTGAAAGGTTTTTTCACCAATCGGTGCATTCACCGCAATATGCAGGTAGGCAATATCCAAATCGTTCAGATTTTTTGCCAACCAGGTATAAGTAGCAGTGGTTTCTTCTTCATCATAAAGCGCCAAATCGCCGAGTTTGGAGAAGGGCGAAAAACGGATGCCCACTTTTTCACTTCCGATAGTCTGTGCTATTGCCCGGACCACCTCAATGGTCAGTCGGCTTCGATTTTCAAGGTCTCCCCCATATTCACATCCGTACGGGTATTGACATTAGGGTTTAGAAATTGCTCCAATAAATATCCGTTGGCACCGTGAATTTCCACGCCGTCAAATCCTGCTTCAATGGCATTTTGGGAGGCCAACACAAAACCATCAACAACACGCTTGATTCCATCTTTGGTAAGTTCCACAGGCTCAGAGAAATCCTGCAAGCCTTTGGTATCGGTAAAAATCTGTCCTACAGCTTTTTGTGCAGTAGGGCTTACTAAAGAAACATCTTTGGGGAGATTGTCCATATGACCAATCCGCCCGACGTGCATCAGTTGAAGGAATATTTTGGTTCCGTCTCGATGTACATTGGTTGTAACGGATTTCCAGCCTTCCACCTGTTGCGGACTAAAAGCACCGGGGATCCTTGGATAACCTAATGCTTCGGGTGTGGGTGCAGTACCTTCGGTAACGATTAATCCTGCACCGGTGCGGCGACCATAGTAGGCGGCCATTAAATCATTTGGGAGGTTGTCAATGGCACGGCTACGTGTCATCGGTGCCATCACCAAATGATTCTTTAATTCGAGTTTACCTTTCGTGAAAGGCGATAATAACTTTTTCATTTTGCTATATTTTAAATTTGATTTAGCAAAGGTCTGTAGATGCAAGCGTATAAAACAGCTGTATTTAGCATTAAAATAGTCCTATCCAACAACAATGTTATTCTCCCGCGGATTTAACAGATGCCCGCCGATTTCTTCTTCTGCATAATCTACAGGCACCCTCTTTCTGCGGTTATCTGCGCTATCTGCGGGAAAACATTTATTACAGGAAAGCTTTTTTCTCCCGCGGATTCCGCTGATAATCGCCGATTTTTCTTCTGAGTTAATCTACAGGCAACCTCTTTCTGCGGTTATTTGCGCTATCTGCGGGAAACATTTATTACGGGAAAGCTTTGTATTCTCCCGCTGATTCCGCTGATAATCGCCGATTTTTCTTCTGAGTTAATCTACAGGCAACCTCTTTCTGCGGTTATTTGCGCTATCTGCGGGAAACATTTATTAAGGGAAAGCTTTTTATTCTCCCGCGGATTTTCAACCACACCTTCAGCAGTGGTCTAATACATAAATCCAAAAAGCCAAACTGGAATCATATTCCCAAATCCGATTTCAATATTATCTTTGGCTACATAGGCGTTTTCTAATCCCGCTATTTGTTTTCGGGATTTAGTTTTTCCTCCAATTTCAAATGTATAGCGGTTGTCAATCAAAAAATCGGCGGTTTTAGAAAGGTTTATCTTATGCAAGCCTTTGAATTGGTTGACAAAAAACGTTTCACGAACATTGCCCGTATTCGTGTTTTCTTTTGCCAAAGCATACATCAGATTACTGTTGTTCAAAAACAGTTTCTCGGGTTTGGTCAATACGCCGATGCCCGAAGTATCTTTATACAACTCATTAACCAAGCCGGCACGCTCTAAAATTTTTATACTTTTCACCAACATATTGCGGGAAAGCCCCACCTTTTCACTCAGTTTTGAAATGTTCGGCGTAAAAGGCACACTTGAAGCGATTGTAATCAGTAATTTTTTTAGTCTGATTAAGGTCTCATACTGCAACTCTTCCACGGCATGGATATCTATTTCAATGATAAGGTTAATTGTATTTTGTAATTTCTGAATATAAAACGCTTCATTTTCCCTGTAATATGGATAAACGCCTGTTTTCAGATATTTATCAAATAAGGGCAAGGGTTTGATCTGATGAATAAGGTCCGTTGCAATGGCATTGTGGTTTTCTATAATTTCTGTCAGCGAATACGTCGGAAATGTCTTTTTCGTTTCAAACAGGATAAACTCTCTGAAAGACAATTCTTTCAAATAATAACTTACCGCCCTCCGGCTCAAATCCGATTCAGATTGATATATTTCGAGCATAGAGGAGGAGGTGAAAATAACATTCAGCTCAGGAAAATTATCATAAATAAGTTTGATTTCTCTTGACCAATGGGGGTATTTGTGCACCTCATCCAGCAACAGATACTTGCCACCAAACAGCGCAAATTGCTTGGCCAAATCATACAGTTTATGCTCATAGAAATAAACATGATCCAAACTCACATAGAGTGTAGAAGGCAGCGGTAAATACAACTTGGCAAGCTGTATAAGCAAGGTGGTCTTTCCAGCTCCCCGTGCACCTTTGATGGCTATAAGGCGGTTGTTTCTATCTATTTGATGCAACAGATATCGTTGTATATCTAAAGATACTTGAGCTATTTTTATTTGAAATTCTAATATTAAACTTTCCATAACTGATTTATATAAGAAGCAAATATACAGAATAATGCTGATTCTATAAAGCAATGAAATGAACTTTATACTTTCCGCAAAGAGCAATATTGATGATTTAACGCTTATTTTTATTCTCTCGCTGATTTTTCTTCTGCATTAATCTATAGACAACCTCTTTCTGCGGTTATCTGCGCTATCTGCGGAAAACATTCATTGCGGAAAAGCTTTTTATTCTCCCGCGGATTCCGCTGATGATCGCGGATTTTTTCTTTGTATTAATCTATAGACAACCCCTTTCTGCGGTTATTTGCGCTATCTGCGGGAAAACCTTTCTGCGTAAATCTGCGCTATCTGCAGGAAAACATTCTTAGAAAACATTTGAAAAAACTCCGCAAATATTTAAAAATATACTTACCTTTGGCGTTAGTAACGTAAAAAGGTATGATAGTAACTTTCGGCTCAAAAGAAACCGAACAAATTTGGAAGGGAATCCAAGTTAAGAAAATGCCGATTGAGATTCAAAACGTTGGACGCCGGAAACTAAGAATGTTGAACAATTCGCAAGATATTTCCGATTTGCGAATTCCACCATCCAACCGACTTGAAAAACTAACCGGAAAATTAAGCGAATTTTACAGTATTCGGATTAACAAACAATGGAGAATTATCTTTTTATGGGATAAAGGAAACGCAAGTGAAGTAGAAATAATTGATTATCATTAAAAAATAGAAAATGGAAAAGTTGGCAAATGTTCATCCTGGAGAAATATTGAATTATGAATTCCTTGAGCCTATGGGAATTACGGCATATCGACTTTCCAAAGACCTGAAAATTCCTCAAACCCGCATTTCAGCAATTATAAAAGGAAACCGTAGACTTACCGCGGACACAGCTTTACGATTAAGCAAATATTTTGGAAATTCTGCAAAATTCTGGCTGGGTCTTCAAAATGATTTTGATATCGAAGAAGAAAAAGAAAATAAGGCAAAAGAACTGAACGAAATAAAGCGACACGTGGATAAAAACGTTGCCTAACAAGATTTTAAGCAATGGCTTGTCCTCGACAACATAAAAAACCTAGGGATTTCCCACAGGCAAACACTTGTTTGAAGATATCCTGCCAGAACTCGTCACTGCTCATTAATTAAACAATCTGCAGGGAAACATTTTTTTTCTCCCCCGGATTTCGCTGATGATCGCTGATTTTTTCTTCTGCGTTAATCTATAGGCAACCCCTTTCTGCGGTTATTTTCGCTATCTGCGGGAAAACCTCTCTGCGGGAAAACCTCTCTGCGGGAAACATTTATTGCGGGAAACATTTATTGCGGGAAAGTTTTTTTCTCCCGCGGATTTCGCTGATGATCGCGGATTTTTCTTCTGCGTTAATCTTCAGGCACCCCTTTCTGCGTAAATCTGCGGGAAAACATTTATTACGAGAAAACTTTTTATTCTCCCTCGGATTCCGCTGATGATCGCGGATTTCCTCTTCTGCATTAATCTATAGACAACATCTTTCTGCGGTTATCTGCGCTATCTGCGGGAAAACATTTATTACAGGAAAGCTTTTTTCTCCCGCGGATTTTGCGAATAATCGTACTACCCTTCCACCGAATATTTCTTCGGAGTCATTCCAAAGTGTTTTTTGAACAATCGACTAAAATGGCTCAGGTTAGAAAAACCGAGTTCATAGCCTGTTTCGGAAACTGAACGGTTGGCTTGTTTCAAAAGAAAAGCGGCTTCCTCCATCCGTGCGGTTTGGAAGTAATTGTAAATTGAATTGCCAAAAGTTTGCTTGAAGAGTTGATTTAATTTGGTTTTGCTCATAGAGGCCATTTGAGACAATTCTTTTAAAACTGGCGGCGAACTCAAATCTGCCAGGACTTCATTTCTTATCATCATCAGTTTTTCTGCATCGGCATTGTTGATGTTTCGATGGTCTTTATTGTCCCGTATGGATAATTTTCTAAACAGCAAATACAAAAGCTCTAATACTTTGATTTGTACGTAGAAATTGTTCAACGTTTCGCTCATAGTTGTATTAGCGATATTTTTTAAGAGCAGCTTCATCTCTGCATCTAAACTTTCAAAAAACAAAAAAGAAGCGTTTTCGGTGGTGATAGTTTTTATGGTGGCATTCGCATTTTCGATTGACAACAGCGTTCTGAGTTTTGAAGTAGTAATTCCGATGACCATGTATTGGGTGGGCGTATGAGCTGGGAAACGGATGGTAGAACTGAAATCGTTGGTGGTAACTTGTACGGCCGAATTGCTGTTTTGTGAAAACGGAACATAGCCGTCTTCATTGAATTTCATCTCTAACGATTGTTCGTTGTTGTAGAAAAAGATGCTCAGCAGATCATTCATCTCTAGTGTCGGGTCACGTTGAATGACAAAATCTTCTTTCAGCGTATAGCGGTGCATCAGTAATCTATAATCATTACCAAAAGTTATCCGGCGTACAAACCCTTCACCCATGCTTTTGGGTATTTCCAACACATTGTCTTTGATGGGCATATTAATCAACTCCGCAAACTGGGTGATGAAATCAAAATCGGTAGATGCTGTAAATCGAAGGATCATCGAATATACAACCTATTGTTTAAGTTTTTTGTTTGATTCATAAAGCCAATGTTTTAAATCATTTTATTTTTTTAGCACAGTTCAGCCTATTGTTATTTTAGTCTGTTCTGTTAAGCTTATCAACATTGCCAACAAAAAAGGAATGGACAAATTACTCCTTTTTTAGTTGAGTAAATCTTTTCAAGATCCTATAATGAGAGTGAATGGCATTTCCCATTGTTTTGTATTCATTATAAGGCAAACTAAATTCCTTAGCTGTTTGTTTAACAATAGCTGCTATGTTATGGTAATGAACGTGACAGATTCCAGGGAAAAGGTGATGTTCTATTTGAAAATTTAAGCCCCCAAAATACCAATTCAAAATTTTACTTTCTTTAGCAAAGTTTGCAGTGGTATATATTTGATGAACAAACCAACTTCTATTTATCGAATTATTATCTTGTTTATTTAAATATTCGGTATCACTTACAATATGTGCTAATTGGAAAGTTAATCCCAACAAAAATCCTGCAACAAGATGTGTATATACGAAAGCTAACAAAATGCCCCAAAAAGAATAGGAGGTAAAAATTAATGGAACAGCGAAAACATAACTGAAATAAAACAGTTTGGAAAGAATCATTATAACTACTTCTTTAGACAAGTTATCTTTCTTTTTATTATAAAGTCCTTGCCTTTTAATCCGGGCTATTTGTGTGAAATCTTTTAAAATTACCCAAAATAATGTGCCTACAGAATATAAAAACCACGCATAAATATGTTGGAATTTATGGTACCACTTTAATTTAGAATAAGGTGAAAGCCTGAATAGGTTTCCATTTTCAATATCTTCATCCAAACCATAAATATTGGTATAGGTGTGGTGCAACACATTGTGTTGTATTTCCCAGTTATATTTGTTTGCACCTATAAAGTTTAGGACATAACCTAAAGTGGTATTTACATTTTTCCTTTTAGAATAAGCTCCGTGATTAGCATCGTGCATAACCGACATTCCTATCCCTGCATATCCCAAACCAATAAAGGTAAGTAGTAAGAATGTAGTCCAAGTAGGAACCTCTATTAATATAAGAATTAAATAAGGAACTACAAATGAAGCAAAAAGGATAATGGTCTTTAGATGCATCCTAAAATTTCCTTTCTTACTAATTTTATTTTGTTTGAAATATTGGTTTACACGCTTTATTAATGTCTTTGAAAACTTGTTTTTATCCTTATTTTTAAAGTGGTGAGAGGTGAATTTATCTGAATACATAATCGAACATTTAAAGAAATCGTGAGCGTCTTTTATTGCTCAACATCTATAAAGTTATACTTAAAAAGCTTAGTGAAGCATTTTTTGGCGAGTTATTTATTGAACTTAAGGAGTTAAGCGTAGGAGATTGATATTGAAAGAGCTATAGGTATAAATTAAATTAATAAACTATTCTGTGTTTTTTTGAGAGTGCTCATCAACGGTATCTCATCAATAAATCAGCTTTATTCCGCTAAAGATAAGCTATCTACCAAAAGCTCAATTTGCCGAGCTTGGTTAGCTTAATGCATTTGCTGATTTAAGCAAAACTTTCTTAATTAATTTCCCGCTTTTCCCCAATGCCGTACTTCACAGTATAAACACACTGTAAAATAAGCGATTAACAATATTTCTTGATCAATAGTTCAAGGTTAGCAGGTGCATCTGTCCCAGCCCAATGTTCCAAAGCTTTTTATTTAGTTAATTACTATACAGGCTACTAAAACCAGGATTAATAGGGTCTTAAAACAAAGGCTTTCTGATTA
This sequence comes from uncultured Flavobacteriales bacterium, assembly GCA_964552035.1. Lineage (GTDB taxonomy): Bacteria > Bacteroidota > Bacteroidia > Flavobacteriales_E > Vicingaceae > CAZKFN01. The sequence continues at coordinate 138,019 of CAZKFN010000001.1, read as the reverse complement.
GTCCCAAATTTATTGATTGAGTAGAAGGCTTACCCTCAATCTTTTAAAAGTATTCAAATTTCATCTTTTCAATTTATAACTTACATATAGAACTTTTTTTAGTGTATACTTTCGAGCCTTAAAGTATTAAAAAATAGAAGGATAAAAAAAATATTTATCTTCATCTCAATTGCTCTTCTAATAGCTTTTTTATTCTTCGTAACTTTGAATGTTATATTAATTCAATAAGAAAAAATATGATTCTAAACCCTAAGGAGGTCTCTGTACGTGAGTTTCATCAATTTTTAACTGCTACAGTAGCTCCAAGGCCTATTGCACTAGCTTCTACTATCGATAAGCAAGGGAGAGTTAACCTAAGTCCTTTTAGCTTTTTCAATGTTTTTGGCGCCAATCCTCCAACTGCAATTTTTTGTCCTGCTAAAAGTGGAAGAACAAACACCCACAAACACTCATACGAAAATGTTAAGGAAACTATGGAAGCGGTAATTAACATTGTTAATTATCCTATGGTTCAGCAAATTTCCCTTGCTAGCACAACTTACGACAAAGGGGTAAATGAATTTATTAAATCTGGATTAACCCCTATTCCCTCTGAAATGGTAAAACCCCCAAGGGTTAAGGAATCTCCGGTTCAATTAGAATGTAAAGTTAAGGAAGTAGTTGAGCTTGGTGATGGCCCAGGAGCTGGCAACCTAATTATCTCCGAGATTGTATTAATGCACATTAATGAAGACTATCTGGATGAAAATGGAAAGATCGACCAACATAAAATTGACCTAATAGGCAGGTTAGGTACAGATTATTACGTAAGGGCTAGCGGAGATGCTCTTTTCACTGTGCCAAAACCTATTTTAACTAAGGGAATTGGAGTAGACCAACTTCCTGAAAATATTAGAACGAGTAGCATTTTAACGGGCAATGATCTAGGAATGCTTGGGAATATAGAAAAGCTACCTACAGAGGTAGAAATTACAGCTTATACTAAAAATAATCCTATACCAGAAAGTTGGGAGGGGAAACAGAAATTTGCTCAAAAACTACTAAGTGAAACTAAAGTAAGTGAAGCTATTAAAGTTTTATTAAGCTAAAAAGATTGTCAAAAGTACTATTGAAATATGTGCCGGAAGAAGCAATTCCATTAATTGTTAAATGGATTAGGCAATATCGCTTTCATTTTAAAATTAGTAAAAGTAGAGTTTCAAAGTTAGGGGACTTTCGTCCTGAATTTGGAGGAAAACCAAGACGCATTTCTGTTAATGGAGATTTAAATACTTATCATTTCCTAGTTACATTTTGCCATGAAGTTGCTCATGCTGCTGTTTGGGAAAAATATAAAAATAAAGTTTTGCCCCATGGTGTTGAATGGCAAGATAAGTTTAGAGAATTACTTCTAGAAATGATGGAAAGAGTTATTTTTCCCAAAGAATTAAAGAAAATTATTTTTATACATTTAGACAGCCCCAAAGCTTCCTCTTGTAGTGACCCAATACTGTATAAGGCTTTAAAAAAATACGATACGGATAGCGATAAAATTACTTATCTTGAAGATATTCCAGAAGGGATTAATTTCAGTATAGACGGCAAAAGAATCTTTAAAAAAGGCAAAAAAAGAAGAAGTAGATATGAATGCATTTGTATGAACAATAAAAAGTTATATTATGTTAGTGCACATGCAGAAGTAAAAACTATAAAACAACAATAAAATAATTGGTGGTAACTTTAGAACTTTTTAGGTAGAATTTATACAGAAAGATGACTTTACTTAATCCTGCAAGCTGTTTTAAATCGGATTTATTTTTTAATGAAAAACTTAATTTATTTTACAATTCATGCAAAGAAAAAACAACTATTGTGTAATCATGGCAGGAGGAATTGGCAGCAGATTTTGGCCAATGAGTAGAGCAGCCTTTCCTAAACAATTTATTGATATACTTGGAACTGGGCAAACTTTAATTCAGCAAACCTATGAAAGATTACAAAAGATTGCTCCTAAAGAGAACATACTTATTGTTACCAACAAGCAATATAAGGAACTGGTATTAACCCAATTAAATATTAATGAAGACCAAATCCTTTTAGAACCTTCAAGAAGAAACACAGCGCCTTGTATTGCTTATGCTAATTATAAAATCAAATCTTTAAACGAGGATGCGAAAATATTAGTAGCACCAGCGGATCATCTTATCTTAAAAGAAGATAAATTTATGGATGTTGTTAAGCTGGGATTAGAATTTATTGAAGATCAGGATGCATTATTGACCTTAGGAATAAAACCCAACAGACCGGATACTGGATATGGTTATATACAATTTGACGACAGTAAAAATGGAGCTGTAAAAAAGGTGAAAACCTTTACAGAAAAACCTAATCTAGAAATAGCACAACAGTTCCTTGAAAGTGGTGACTTTAGTTGGAACTCAGGTATGTTTTTATGGAGTTTAAAAAGTATAAATAAGGCTTTTGAAGAACTACTTCCCGAAATTGATAGCTTATTTAAAGAGGAAGAACTCAAATTTGGAACTAAGGATGAGGATAAGGCAATACAAAAAATTTATTCTATTTCTAAAAGTATAAGTATAGATTATGGAATAATGGAAAAGTCTAAAAATGTCTATGTTATTAGTGCTGACATTGGTTGGTCGGATCTAGGAACTTGGAGTTCCATTTATGAACATCTTCCAAAAGATAAAAACAACAATGCAGTTAATACTAAAAATGTATTACTTTATGATTCTAAAGATTGTATTGTAAGAGTTCCAAAAAACAAGTTAGTCGTTTTACAAGGATTAACAAATTACATTGTTGTAGAATCTGAGGATGTGCTTTTAGTTTGTAAAAAAGGTAACGAACAAAGGATTAAGGATTTTGTAACAGATATTAAACTTAATAAGGGAGATAAGTATATTTAAAGTGAATGCCTGTTTTAGCCATAATCGATTTGATTCGTATTGATACTAGTATCTCAAAGTTGGTAGATTATAGTCAACCCTTATAAGTATTATTACTATTAAACTATATAGCAGTATAGTTAGGAAGACGTCAACCCTAAATAGAAAGGCCACAAAGTGATTTTGTAGCCTTTCTTCATCTTAATGGTATGTCTTAGATTATTTCTATAAAGATCCAATCATTTTAGAAGGGTCAACCCATTCGTCAAATTGTTCAGAAGTTAAGTAACCCAAATTAATAGCCTCTTCTTTTAGAGTAGTCCCATTTTTATGAGCAGTCTTTGCAATTTCAGAAGCCTTATCATAGCCAATATGTGTATTTAAAGCAGTAACTAACATTAAAGAGTTATTTAAATTGTCTTTAATGTTCTTTTTATTAGGCTCAATACCCACAGCACAATTATCATTAAAAGATACGCAAGCATCTCCAATTAAACGTGCAGATTCTAGTAAATTTTTAGCCATCATAGGTTTAAAAACATTCAACTGGAAGTGTCCATTCATCCCACCAGTTGTAACTGCAACGTCATTTCCTACAACTTGAGCACAAACCATTGTCAAAGCTTCAGCTTGCGTTGGATTAACTTTTCCAGGCATAATTGAAGAGCCAGGCTCATTGGAAGGAATTTCAATTTCACCGATTCCACAACGAGGTCCAGAAGCTAATAAACGAACATCATTGGCAATTTTCATTAAGCTTACTGCCAATTGTTTAATTGCCCCATGAGTTTCAACTAGAGCATCATGTGCAGCTAATGCCTCAAACTTATTATCAGCAGTTTTAAACGGTAGCTTTGTAAATTCAGCTATATATTCAGCAACTTTAACGGCATATCCTTCTGGGGTATTTAGACCCGTACCAACTGCAGTTCCACCCAAAGCAATTTCAGATAAATGATCTAAAGTATTTTCTAATGCTCTTAAACCATGATCTAATTGAGCAGCATAAGCAGAAAATTCCTGACCTAAAGTCAAGGGCGTTGCATCCATAAGGTGTGTTCTACCAATTTTAACAATATCCATAAATGCCTTTGACTTTTCTGCCAAAGTATCCCTCAATTTTTCTACTCCTGGAATACATCTTTCAACAACCATTTTATAGCATGCAATATGCATTCCTGTCGGAAAAGTATCATTAGAAGATTGAGATTTATTAACGTCATCATTGGGGTGAATAAACCTTTCTCCTTCTCCTAATTTATTTCCTTTAATAACATGAGCACGATTGGAAACTACCTCATTTACATTCATGTTTGATTGTGTTCCTGAACCTGTTTGCCACACCACCAGAGGGAACTGATCGTTTAATTTCCCTTCTAAAATCTCGTCACAAACTTGAGCAATTAAATCACGCTTTTCATTAGGCAATACCCCTAATTCTGCATTAGTATATGCTGCAGCCTTTTTCAGGTAGGCAAAACCCTCAATAATCTCATGAGGCATTTTCTGCTTGTAATTCCCAATTTTAAAATTGTTTCTTGATCGTTCTGTTTGTGCTCCCCAGTATTTATCGGCTGGAACTTTTACATCTCCCAAGGAGTCCTTTTCAATTCTATAGTCCATTTTATATTTATTTTATTTTAGATTATATTATAATGTAAATTTTGTGTAAAATTGCATTGTATTTAAAACATCAAATTATGTTTACAGGAGGATTTTTATTATTTCTAGCAATTTTTGGTCTTGCATTTTGGATGTTAATTTTCTTAGCAGGATTTGCACTTCCTTATGCTATCACAGTTTGGGTTGCTGATAAACTTAAAAGAGGTAGCAAAGAAGAAGACCAAGAAATTGTTGCTTAAAGTAATTTCTTTACGTTTTCTGGCGGCCGCCCTATAATCGCCTTATTCCCTTTTACAACAATAGGTCTTTCTATTAACCTAGGATTTTCTACCATTATCTGAATCCATTCATCCTCGCTGAGGTTCATATCTTTAAATTTTTCTTTATAGATTTTCTCACCTTTTCTCAAGATTTCAGTAGGTTTCATATTTAATTTTACTAAAATATCTTTTAATGTATTTTTGTCCGGCACTTCTTTTAAATATTCTATAATCTCCGGTTCCACACCAGCCTCTTTTATTAAGGCTAATGTTTCTCTACTTTTAGAACATCTCGAATTATGGTAAATTTTCATCTTAATTATTGGTTTTTATTATTGAGTTGCACCATACTCCATTAGATATGCTTTTAAAAAGTCATCTAAGCCACCATTCATAACCTCATCTACATTGGAAGTTTCAAAGTTGGTGCGAGCATCTTTAACAAGCTTATAGGGGTGCATTACATAATTTCTTATTTGAGAACCCCATTCAATTTTCTTTTTATCTGCTTCAATTGAAGCACGTTTCTCTTCTCTTTTTCTCATTTCAATCTCATAGAGTTGAGATTTTAAAAGCTGCATTGCTTTCTCTTTATTCGCTAGTTGAGATCTGCTTTCTGTATTATCAATTACAATTCCACTTGGCTTGTGATGTAAACGAACACCTGTTTCTACTTTATTTACATTCTGCCCACCAGCTCCTCCAGAACGAAAAGTATCCCAAGAAATATCTGCAGGATTAATGTCTATTTCTACATCTTCATCAACTAAGGGATATACATAGACAGAGACAAATGAGGTGTGCCTTTTGGCGTTAGAATCAAATGGAGAAATTCTCACCAAACGATGTACTCCATTTTCTCCTTTTAAATAACCATAGGCAAATTCACCTTCTATTTCTAGTGTTACTGTTTTTATTCCAGCTTCTGCACCCTCATGAAAATCAAGTTGTGTAATCTTCATTCCTCTTTTCTCTGCCCACATCACATACATGCGCATGAGCATAGAAGCCCAATCGCAACTTTCTGTTCCTCCAGCTCCAGCTGTTATTTGTAATACAGCACTTAAAGCATCTTCTTCAGCACTTAGCATATTCTTAAACTCTAAGTCTTCTACTCCCTTCAGAGTTTTTTCAAAAGCTTGAACAAGCTCCTCCGCTGTTGCTAAATCATCTTGATAAAATTCATAAAGCACCTCTAAATCCTCTACAGCTGTATGGACTAAAGCATAAGTATCTGTCCATACCTTTTTATTGCGAGTTTTGCGCAGTAATATTTCAGCTTCTTTGGGATTATCCCAAAAATCGGGAAGTTGAGCTCGTTGCTCCTCTTCAGAAATTTCTATCAATTTATCATCGATATTAAGATATTCCTTTAGAGCACTTACCCTTTGAATTAAGTCCTTTATTTGATCTTGTGTAACCATCTATATCTCTCTTTGCAAATTTAAGATTTCAATAAGAGAATATAGAATTTAAACCCTTAACAATTTACTGCTTGATAATCTTTTCTATAAGCTTATTATTATCCATTAATATTTCTAAAAGATATACACCTTTTGAATAGGGCAAATTGACGTTAGCTTTTGACTGGGTATAAGTTTCTTTAGAAATTAATCTACCATCTATACTTCGCAGTGTTAAGGTAAAAGGCCTATTATTATTAACCTTAACTTCAACATGCTCAACCGTAGGGTTTGGATAAACTGTCACACTTAAATCTCCTACTTCAGAAAAACTAACTGCTATGGGATTAAAGTATTCTACTTTACCATCATAATCTACTTGTGTTAATCTATAATAGTTAATTCCAACAAAAGGGTTATTATCTAAAAGGGTATAATAATTGGTAATACTACTATTTCCATTGCCTTCTATTTGAGCAATTGGTGTAAAATCTTTCCCATTGGAAGAACGTTCAATTTTAAAGTAGTCGTTATTAATTTCAGATTGTGTTTCCCAAAACAAGAGTACTCCATTTTCATTTACCTTTGCAGAAAAATCAGTCAATACAATTGGCAATGGGTTTGCCAAAGGATTAATAGAAGCAAAAGTAAATGCAATAAACCTGTCGATATTCTTCACTTCTAGGCTTCCAGGATTAGAAGCTAAAACAAATGGAGGGTGACCTACTTCTTCCCATTCAACTCCATCGAAACTAGCTACTGCAAGGCTAAAATAATCATCTATGCCACTTCTATTGCGATTCTTCCAATGCAAAACAACATCTGCCTCTGATGTTCCTCCATTATTTGACACTTCCCAATATTCCAATTTAGATATATGAGAAATTGGTTCATGATCTTTAATGTCTTGAACAGCATGTCCCTTAAAAAAATAGCGAGCTGTAAATTCAGTTGTTGGTCCTCCTGTAATATTCTTTAAATCTAAGGGTGCCCATACATTTCCTTCACCTAATGGGAAGTGTACATCCGAATCACCTTCAATTGTTAAGTCTCCATCAATATAGGAGTTGGCATTTCCTGAACTAATTGTAGCGCCATTTGGAATTCTTATACCATACATATTTTGTCCATGCAACACCCCTCTTATTAACGACAAAGAACCTTGTATTGGAACTTCTACATCATCGGTTAAAGTAAGCTGTGGAGCAGCTCCATAAGTATTATTAATGATAAAGTACTTTATATCAAAGTAATCTCCACTTCCACTTCCTTTTAAAGTAGGAAAAGACTGAGGAGAAGTTCCAACAAATTCAATAACGGCATCATCCTTAAAACTCATTGCTCCATAGGCTGGCGAATGCTGATTAAAATTTCCCAATATTCTAAATCGGCTAGAGTCTTTCATTTCAATTTCAATTTGATTGTCTGATGTTGCTATAAATTCAACATCTCCATTTAATTGAATTGTAGTAATAGAATCTGCAAATAGTTTACTTTTTGCACCTGCATTATTTTCTAAAATCAAATCTCTTCCAACAGTTAGCTTTGCATCTCCATACAAATAAACATTATTATCATGTACTGTACCTCCAGTCGAGTAAATCGTAAAATCTTTGTTTACGGTTAATTCTCCACCACTAGCAACATTGATATCAAATTTATTTGCTCCACCAAGCCGGTTGAGTGTAAGCTTGTCGTTAACCTCTAATTTTCCTGCATTTATAATATCTATCACCCCATCTTCATCGTCACCAGCATTTTCCATTAAGACAGTTCCATACACCCCTAAAGAAGAATTATCTATTGTTAAATTGGTTGTATTATCAGCTGCAGTAATATTAAGTTGAGCACATTCTTCATTGTTATCAACTAGAATTTCATGTCCTCTAATATAAGCCACATCACCAGACTTTGGATAAGATGCAGCCGGAGGACCTGTGTGGCTGACATTCGACCAATTAGAAGGAATATTCCAATTTCCACTAGCTATAGAATAATATTCATCTTCAATATTATCGATACATAAGGAGAAAGTTCCGCTATTACTTCTAGCACGGCTATCCACTGAAATATAATACCAATTCCCCACGGTGAGTTGTGAATCAATTAGACTAACATCACTAGTAGAATTAGAATACCTAGAGCAAGTTCTTTGAGTTATGCCATCATCTTCCCACAAGGCCAACTCTGCATATCGCAATGAACCAATATTAACTGTTACAGTCACTTTAGAGTATACTGCTTTAAATTTAAACCAACGATTAACTGTAGGATTAGAATTATACCAACAACTTCCTGATATTTGATCTGGAGTTGCCCCAAGAGTAGTATATTCAGCACTTGCAGAGCACCAATTGTGAAGGTCGGTTAACTCTATAGCACCTTCTTTATAATCGTAATTTACTTTATCATCTAAACAAAGTGTAAAAGTTCCAACATTATTCACTCTAGAATCTACTGAAACATAATATTTTTTCCCAGGTATTAAATGGGCAGCACCAATACTAATACCTTGGTTGGCAAGATAATAAAAATTACAAGCAATTTCTGTTATGCCATCGTCTTCCCATAAAGCAATTTGAGAATAAGTTTGAGTTCCTTTTCCTCCACCAATCTCTAATTTAATGTCAATCATCCCTGAAGCAGGGGCTTCAAAAACAAACCATCTATTCTTTATGGGTCCATTGTTGTTCCAACAAGAAGCAGCTACCTTATCAGGAGTTGCACCAACAGTTGTAAATGCAGCATTTGGAGAGCATCCTCCAATATATTGAGTGACATCATAGGCTCCTTCAAAATAATCATAATTCGGTTTATTATCCAAGCAAATTGTAAAAGTCCCAACATTAGTAATTCTTGAATCCACAGAAATATAATAAACAACACCTGGAGTTAAATTTGTCGCGGAAACTTCAACAATATCAGTTGAAGTTGTATATCGATTACAACTGACTTCCGTAACTCCATCAGTACTCCAAATTGTAACTTGCGTATAGGCTTGAGTTCCTAATGTTCCTCCTCTACTTATTTTCACATTAATCATTCCTGTAGAAGGGGCTGTAAATTTAAACCAACGATTAACTACTGGACCGGAATTGTTCCAACAACTCCCAGCCAACCTATCCGGACTTGCTCCTATAGTTGTATATTCCGCATTATCAGAACACAATCCTATCATAGGGGTTAAATCAACGGCTCCTTCATAAAAATCATAATCTGCTACTGAATCTATACACAGAGTAAATGTTCTATTATTGGAAGATGAATATACATCAACAGAAACATAATAAGTCTGGCCTGGAACTAAAGCAACTGAACCAACATCAACTACTCTATCATTGTTGGCAAAATACTTATCACATGCAACCTCAGTAATACCATCATCTTCCCATAAAGCTAGCTGAGTCCTAGTTTGAGTACCTTTTGAACCACCAGCTTCAACTTTAATATAGATTTGGCTCGTTGAAGGGGCTGTAAATTTAAACCAGCGATTATATCTTGGACCGGAATTGTTCCAACAGCTCCCCATTACCCCATCCGGACTTGCCCCTTTAGTTGTATATTCCGCATCATTTGAACAACCTCCGATTTATGAAGTTACGTCTAGGGCACCCTCATAAAAATCATAATCAACCAAAGAATCTAAACACAAAGTGAAAGTACCTATAAAAGATATGCCTTGAACATCAACAGATATATAATACGTCTCTCCTGGAGTTAAGCCTACAGCTCCTAAATCTACATTATCGTTATTTGAAACATAACGGTCACAAGCTAGTTCTGTGATGCCATCGTCTTCCCATAAAGCTAGCTGAGTCCTAGCTTGAGTACCTTTTGTGCCGAATACCCCTACATCTACATATATTTGACCTGTTGAAGGG
>CAZKFN010000001.1:125486-127864 GCA_964552035.1 uncultured Flavobacteriales bacterium | reverse complement strand
AGTACCTTTTGTGCCGAATACCCCTACATCTACATATATTTGACCTGTTGAAGGGACTGTAAATTTAAACCAGCGATTATAGCTTGGACCAGAATTGTTCCAACAGCTCCCCATTATCCCATTCGGACTTGCTCCTCTAGTTGTATATTCAGCATCATTTGAACAACCTCCGATTAATGAAGTTACGTCTAGGGCACCCTCATAAAAATCATAATCAACCAAAGAGTCTAAACACAAAGTGAAAGTACCTCTATAAGATGAATTTTGAACATCAACAGATATATAATACGTCCCTCCAGGAGTCAAACCTACAGCTCCTAAAGCTACATTATCGTTATTTGAAACATAACGGTCACAAGCTAGTTCCGTGATGCCATCGTCTTCCCATAAAGCTAGCAAAGTCCTTGCTTGAGTACCTTTTGAGCCGAATACCCCTACATCTACATATATTTGACCTGTTGAAGGGGCTGTAAATTTAAACCAAACATTATTTAGTACTGAACTGTTATTCCAACATGACCCTTTAGTTCCATCAGCTGTTGCACCTACAGTACTATATGCAGCGTCACTTGAACAACTACCTAATAAGTTCGTTACATCAATTGCGTTAACAAAGTGATCATTAATTGGTTGGGCGTTGGAAATAATTGTCAATAAAACTCCTGTAATTAAAAGACTCAAATATTTCATTTAGCATTTTTTGAAGATATGATTTATATCCTTATTCTTTACAAAAAGAATCTTTATTGTTAAAATTTTCATTTATCTATTTTTAATTAATCAACAAAATAGATGTCAACAACCATTATATTAGATATATATACCTTTCTACTTAAATTATAATTGGATTATCGTTAATTTCACTTTAAAATGATTGTCTTTTTATGGTTATATTTTAAGTTTTAAAATAAACTATTTCGTACCTTTCTTAATTATATCTATTTATTATGGAGCAACTATTAGTATTGACGTTCATACTTTTTGTTTACTATACATTGCAAACTCAATAATTTAAAATTATAACTACTATTAAATCTATAGTAATAGGCGGACTTAGAAAATCTAGAATGATGTAAACCAATGCGAAAAGTAATGCGAATGAAAAAATGAATGATTTTTTGAACACGGCTGAAATTAATTTCAAGAACATCAAAGATGAGATATCTAGACTTTTAACATACATACCCATAAGGGCTTATCAAGGCTGGGAGATTGTTTAAATAGCTACTGCCGTATATGGTGCTGACAAAAACACAAGGATTTCTATTAATCGCTAAAATCTTTAAAAGTAAAAAATAAGAATAAAGTGTTTTCATTCTTTTAATTTTATACTTTTAGTAGCAAATATAATGAACACTACAGAAAAGATTCATCACTTACTCAACAAGCATTGGGGTTTTACTTCTTTTAGAGACAAACAAGAAGAAATCATTCTTTCTGTTTTAGATGGGAAGAAGGACACTTTAGCTTTATTACCTACTGGAGGAGGGAAATCCATTTGTTTTCAAGTTCCCGCTCTAGCACAAGAAGGTTTGTGCATTGTTGTTTCGCCTTTAATAGCCTTAATGCAAGATCAAGTTAATAATCTTCAATCCAAAGGAATAAAAGCCATTGCTATCAATTCTGCATTAAGTAAGAGAGAGATAGATATTGGCCTTGACAATGCAGCATATGGGGATTATAAGTTTTTATATGTTTCACCGGAAAGAATAGAAACTGAGCTTTTTAAAGCTCGATTAGCAAAAATGAAGGTCAATTTAATTGCAGTTGATGAAGCTCATTGTATTTCTCAGTGGGGTTATGATTTTCGACCATCCTATCTTAACATCAGCTCTTTAAGAGATCTCCTACCTAATGTTCCTGTACTGGCTTTAACTGCAACTGCAACCCCTGAGGTGGTAAAAGATATTCAAGAAAAGCTTCTGTTTCCTAAAAGACATCTCATCAAAAAAAGCTTTAAAAGAGACAATCTAGCTTATGTTGTACTTCATGATGAAAATCAACACCGTAGAATGCTTAAAATTATCGATGGAGTTGGAGGGAGCGGCATTATTTATGTTAATACAAGAAAAAAAACAAAGGATATTGCTCGGTTTTTAAGAAGCCATAAAATTTCTGCTACATTTTATCATGCTGGATTAAATCATGAAGAAAGAAAACAAAAACAAAACGATTGGCTTGAGAATAAATCTCAAATCATTGTTGCCACCAATGCATTTGGGATGGGTATTGACAAAGCAGATGTTCGCTTTGTAATCCATCTAGATCTTCCTGAATCCATAGAGGCATATTTCCAGGAAGCTGGTAGAGCAGGGAGAGATGGGCTAAAATCTTATGCTGTTTTATTAATGAATCCAATAGTAGCTAAAGAACTTGAA
>CAZKFN010000001.1:83197-125476 GCA_964552035.1 uncultured Flavobacteriales bacterium | reverse complement strand
GAGCTTTCCAAGTAAAAGTATGATTAAAAAAACTTATTTAGCCTTAGCAAACTTTTTTCAAATCCCAATTTATGGTGGGGAGAATCAATCTTTTGAATTTGATATTAGCATTTTTTCTAATCATTATAATTTTAATGTTCTAGAAACATACAATTGTTTACATTTCATAGAAAAGGAAGGATATATTACTTTATCGGAAAACTTTGCCGTCCCGTCTCGAGTGCACATTATACAGAATAAAGAAAATCTATATAAGTTTCAATTATCCAACAGTCGGTATAGCCATTTTATTAAAGGTATGTTGAGAAGTTATGGGGGGCTCTTTGATGATTATGTTGCCATTAACGAAAGCCAAATTGCCAATAACTTAAAAATGTCAAAAACAAAAGTAATCGAAGTACTAAAGCGATTAGATGAATTAGAAATTATTTCTTATGAACAGCAAACTTACTTGCCAAAAATAACTTATAATAAACCAAGAGCTTCACAGGAAGCCTTGCGCATCAGTAAGGAAAATTATCAAAATAGGAAAAAGGCAGCTTATAAAAGAATGAATGCTGTTTTACTTTATGGACAAAACAACAGTCGATGCAGGAGTCAAACCTTATTAAGGTACTTTGGAGAAAAAACAAATGACACTTGTGGTATATGTGATGTTTGTTTAGGACTTAATGAGCAAGTCCCAAACAGTAAGGAATTTCAAGAAATTAAAAACTCCATTTTAAGTATTCTCCAAAAATCAAGCCTTTCCTTAAATGATATTGTAGATGGTGTTTACAATGTTGACCATAAAAAAACAATTCAGGTTTTAAGTCTTTTAATTGACCAGTCGATAGTGAAAGTAGAAGATGAGAAGTATTATATTACAAAAAACACCAATTCATCTAAATCGTCATAATGTCTTCTTCCTTTCGCACCAGTAGATCGTCAATAATTGCAGTATATCGATCGGTTAGTTTTTGAATTTGATCTTCTAAGTTCTTTGCTCTATCCTCTGCAAGGCCTTCTTTCTCCAATCTTTTAGCTTCGTCATTACCCTCTTTGCGAGCATTTCTTATTCCTACTTTAGCATCTTCACCTTCGCTTCTTGTTTGCTTTACCAAATCTTTTCTTCTTTCTTCTGTCAGTTGAGGGATATTAATAAGAATCATATCCCCATTATTCTGGGGATTTAACCCAAGGTTAGAGTTAATAATAGCTCTTTCAATTGGTTCTAACATAGCTTTTTCCCATGGTTGAATTGTAAGTGTACGAGCATCCATAGTTCCTACATTAGCCACCTGATTTAAAGGCGTAATTGAACCATAATAGTCTACCATAACACTACTTAGCATATTTGGACTTGCTTTTCCCGCTCTAATTTTTGTCAATTCTTTTTCTAAAAACTCTATTGACTTTTGCATAGATTCTTTAGTTGCATCAAGAATAAATTCAATTTCTTCTTCCATAATATTAAGATGTTATTTTATCCTCAGTTAAATTAATGATTTCAAAAGTAAATAATTTAATAAATATAAAGCATCTATTTTTAATTGCTGAATTTTTAACAGAAATAGGAATGTAAAGTGATATTAAAACTCAACCAAGGTTCCTATTTCCTCTTTGCTAAAGATAACTTTTTCTAGATTCCCCTTTTTGTTCATATCAAAAACTACAATGGGAAGTTTATTTTCATTACAAAGGGTAAAGGCTGTTAAGTCCATTACATTAAGTCCTTTTTCATATACTTCATTAAAAGATACCCTATTGTATTTTATAGCTTTATCATCTTTTTCCGGATCTGCACTATAAATACCATCTACTCTTGTTCCTTTTAAAATCACATCCGCCTCAACTTCTATTGCTCTTAAGCTAGCAGCAGTATCTGTAGTAAAATAGGGATTACCCGTTCCTGCTCCAAAAATAACAACCCTTCCTTTTTCTAGATGTCTAATTGCCTTTCTTCGAATATAGGTTTCTGCTATTTCTTCCATTTTAATTGCAGTCTGTAATCTTGTGAAAACACCATTTTGTTCTAGGGCAGACTGTAAAGCCATACCGTTAATAACAGTTGCAAGCATTCCCATATAATCTCCTTGAACTCTTTCAATGCCACCATCAACACCTTGTACCCCTCTAAAAATATTACCACCACCAATTACAATAGCTACTTCTACTCCACGGTTTACTATTTCTTTTATTTCAACAGCATATTGATTTAACCTATTATGGTCTATTCCATATTCCTTCTCTCCCATTAAAGATTCACCACTAAGTTTTAAAAGTATTCTTTTGTAATTCATAGGTTTTGTTTTTTGTAAAATTAAGCGATTTAAAGAAATTAAAATAGAAGCAAAAAAAAAGAGAAAAATAAATTTTCTCTTTTTAAAATTATATATTAAGCAAGTGACGATCGTTTGAAATCAGTAACCGTCAAATCTTTGTCAACAGATTTTAAATAAGCTGCAACAGTTATTTTATTGTCTATAAAAAAGTCCTGATTTAAAAGCGTATTATCTTTATAGTACTTTCTTAATTTACCTTCTGCTATTTTATCAATTATATTCTCTGGTTTACCTTCCTTTCTCGCTACTTCTCTTCCAATTTCTAACTCTTTTTCTTTAATTTCATTACTTACAGAGTTTTCATCAAGAGCAACGGGATTAAGTGCAGCTATTTGCATAGCTACATTTTTTCCGGCAGTATTAGCTTCATCGCCATTTTTATTTAACCCAACAATAGATGCTGTTTTATATCCTGGGTGATTATAAGCTATTACATTATCAGATGTTACCGATTCAAATTCTGAAAGATCTATTTTCTCACCAATCTTTCCAACCTCGTTGATAATTTTCTCATTAACTGACATTTCGCTATCGTAAGCTAATGCTTTTAGAGTTTCTAAATCAGCAGGTTTATTTTCTAATGCTAAATTTAAAATATGTTTTGCTACACCGATAAAGTCTTCGTTTTTAGCCACAAAATCAGTTTCACAATTTAGTGCAATTATCGCAGCATATCCATCTTGGCTTCCTGCAATTACTACTCCTTCATTAGCTTCTCTGTCTCCCCTTTTTTCAGCTACTTGTTGCCCTTTTTTTCTAAGGATTTCAATTGCTTTATCAAAATTTCCTTCAGCTTCAACTAAAGCCTTTTTGCAGTCCATCATTCCTGCACCTGTTTGCTTTCTAAGTTTGTTTACTTCAGCAGCAGTTATTTTTGCCATTGTAGTATAAGTTATAAGGTTAATATTATTATTTTTCTTCGGTTTTGGCCTCTACTTCTTCTTTCTTCTCTTCAGCCACAGCTTTTTTATTCTCTACCGTTTCTTTTGCAGCAGTTGGCTTAGCTTTTTTTACTTTTGCTCTAGAAGCTTTCACTTTTTCACGTTCAGCTTGCCTTTCTTCTATTCCTTCATTAATTCCTTTACAAATAATGCTCAATAATTTATCAATTGATTTTGCTGCATCATCATTAGCAGGAATTGGGAAATCTACTTTTGTTGGATCTGAATTGGTATCGACAATTGCAAAAGTTGGAATGTTTAATTTTCTAGCTTCAGCAACGGCAATATGTTCATTCATAATATCTACAACAAAAAGTGCAGAGGGTAATCTTTTTAAATCAGCAATACTTCCCAAATCTCTTTCAAGCTTAGCACGCTGACGTTGTATTTGCAATCTTTCTCTTTTCGAAAGAATGTTTAAAGTCCCATCTTTTTCCATTTCATCAATGGAAGACATCTTCCGAATTGCCTTTCTAATGGTTGCAAAGTTGGTTAACATACCACCTGGCCAACGCTCAGTAACATAAGGCATGCCCGTTGGCTTAACATGTTTTTCTATCACATCTTTTGCTTGCTTTTTAGTAGCAACAAAAAGAATCTTTCTACCGGATTTGGTAATTTGCTTAAGTGCATTTGTTGCCTCATCAAGTTTTGCGACAGTTTTGTTTAAATCAATAATGTGAATCCCATTTCTCTCCATAAAAATATATGGAGCCATTTTAGGATGCCATTTTCTTCTAAGGTGTCCAAAGTGTACACCAGCTTCTAAAAGCTCTTTGTAATCTGTTTTTGTCATTTTGTTTTGTGTTTACATTCAATTAAAAAACAATTGCAGAGTAGTGAATTATATGTTTCAGTCTCTGCAATTTAGATACTAAACACACCTTTCGGTGATGACTGTTTGGTATGTTATTCTTTATCAATACAGCAATAGTTCTTAACGCTTGCTGAACTGGAATTTTTTTCTTGCTTTCTTACGACCTGGTTTCTTTCTTTCAACCATTCTTGGATCTCTTGTCATTAATCCTTCTTGTTTAAGAGAAGGCTTAAAATTTTCGTCAATTTGAACTAATGCTCTAGAGATAGCTAATCTTACAGCTTCTGCCTGGCCAGTGATTCCACCCCCATTAAGATTAACTTTAACATCGTATTTACCTTCGTTATCAGTAATAACAAACGGCTGAGTAATTCTATATTGTAAAGCGATTGTAGGGAAATACTCTTTAAAATCTTTGCCGTTTATAATGCATTCTCCTTTCCCTTCTGAAAGGTATATTCTTGCAATAGATTTTTTCCTACGTCCTATGGTGTTAATTACTTCCATATTTATTTGATTGAATCTAATTTTAATTCTTTTGGTTTTTGTGCTGCAAATTTATGCTCTGTGCCTTCAACAACATGTAAGTTACTGAAAAGTGATCTTCCTAATCTATTTTTAGGAAGCATTCCTACAACAGCTTTTTCAATTATTGAAACTGGTTTTTTTGCTAATAAAGCTTCAGCAGTAATTATCCTCTGACCTCCTGGATGACCAGTATGAGAAATATACTCCTTGGCTTGTAATTTATTACCAGTAAATCTTACTTTCTCTGCATTAATCACGATAACGTGATCCCCACAATCAACATGAGGAGTATAATAAGGCTTATGCTTTCCTCTAATAATCTTAGCTACTCTTGAAGCCAGCCTTCCTACTGGTACATTTTCAGCATCTACAATGTGCCATGCTTTCTCAACAGTTGCTTTATTGGCTGACACAGTTTTATAACTTAAGGTATTCACGTTTACTTGCTTTTATTTTTAAACAATAAAAATACTATTCCCTAAAATAGGGCTGCAAAGTTAGAACTATTTTTCCTAACTGACAAATGACTGTTTAAAAAAAATTTATATCGATAAAAATAAGTGGATTTATTCATTAATCTTCCACTTATTTTTAATTGAAAAACTAACAGAACTCATCAAATGCAGATGTTAAATTTTCTGCTATCATTTCTGCAGGACGTCCTTCTATATGATGCCTTTCTATAAAGTGAACCAATTTCCCATCTTTAAATAATGCTATAGATGGTGATGAAGGTGGATAAGGTAACATATATTTCCTAGCTTGAGCCACTGCCTCCTGATCAACACCAGCAAAAGCTGTTGTTATTTTAGTAGGAACTTTATTATGCTTTACTGCTTGAACTACAGCTGGCCTAGCATTAGCCGCAGCACATCCACAAACTGAATTGATAACAACCAAAGTGCTGCCTTCAGCTGTTATTGCATTGTCCACTGCATCAGCAGTTAATAATTCTTCAAAGCCCTCTGTAGTTAATTCTGCCTTCATTGGGGCTATCATATCTTCTGGATACATAATATATATTATTTTTTAGATTATTAATTTTAATGCACAAAGTTAAGCATCTTTAAATCTTTGGTGTAACAATATTCTTATACTTTGGTTCATTAATAGCTTAAATCTTTATATCCACCTTTCTGTAGTCATCACATAACTACAATTTTTGAAAAAATAATAAGTGCCTTTAAAAAAGACGAAATATTGACGGAATATTTGTGACAAGTCAGTCGAGATACTAGACACTAAAAATGAGAGCAAAGGGGTTTACTTACGTATATGGATAAGCTCTTTAAATAGTGTCCTCTTGCTTTTAGTTATCGGAATGACGTATTTCTCTATTTTTGGGGTACCTTCTCTTACTTTCAAAAAACAACTGAAGCAAATCCTTACAATCATCTTCTCTTATTCCACCAACAATTTCTGTCTTTGGATGAAAAATGTGCTTTTGCTTTGTGCTAAGCAAACCTCTCTTTTCATCTACAGCCCCATAAACAATTCTAGAAATTTGTGTCCAATATGATGCCCCTGCACACATTACGCAGGGTTCTAGAGTAACATACAAGGTGCAACCCGTTAAATATTTTCCTCCTATAAAGTCTGCCGCAGCTGTAAAAGCTTGCATTTCTGCATGTGCGGTAACATCGTTCAAAGTCTCTGTTAAATTATGTGCACGGGCTATAATCTGATTCTCATAAACAATAACGGCTCCAATAGGGATCTCTCCTTTATCGAATGCAGCATTTGCCTCATTAAGGGCTTGTTTCATAAAATAATTATCATCAAATGGCTGAATATTCATAAATCTGTACTTCTAAAGTTTAAGATATTAGGTGTAAAGTATTTTTCAAAAGCATTAAATAAAATCCCTTTTAGATTCCAAATTACAGTTTTTTAGTGCAACAAAAATAAGGTTTTGAAGCGTTCCTTTTAAAAGTTCTGGAAAGAAAACATTTAAATACTTCTACTTATAATTAGCTTTAGAAGTTATCTTTTGTCCTATAGCTTTGCTAACTTCGCTGCAAATATTTATACTGGTTATTATATGCTACGATCTCATAACTGCGGCGAGTTAAGAATTGACAATTTAAATGAAGAAGTTACCCTTTCAGGTTGGGTACAAAAGTCCCGTGATTTAGGTGGATTAACCTTTATTGATTTACGTGATCGATATGGCATTACCCAACTGGCTTTCAATATAGAAGAAGACAAAAATCTTTGCCAAAAAGCAAGAGAGCTTGGACGAGAATACGTCATCCAAATTAAAGGAATAGTAATAGAGAGAAGTAGCAAGAATATGAATATTCCAACAGGAGAAATTGAAATTAAGGTTTCTTCTATCAAAATATTAAACCCCTCAAAAACTCCACCTTTTACTATAGAAGAAAATACCGATGGAGGGGAAGAATTACGTATGAAATATAGATACCTAGATTTAAGAAGGAAACCCATACAAAATAAAATATTATTACGCAGTCAATTAGCTCAAGAGGTTCGCAAAGCATTAACTGAGAAAGATTTTTTGGAAATTGAAACTCCTTATCTTATTAAATCCACTCCAGAAGGGGCAAGAGATTTTGTAGTTCCTTCTAGAATGAATGAAGGACAATTCTATGCCTTACCACAATCTCCACAAACATTTAAGCAGTTGCTAATGGTTGCAGGTTACGATAAGTATTTCCAAATTGTAAAATGTTTTAGAGATGAAGATTTGCGAGCTGATAGGCAACCAGAATTTACACAAATTGATTGCGAAATGTCTTTTGTTGAGCAGGAGGATATTCTCAACATATTCGAAGAAATTATCAGCAAAGTATTCAAATCTATTAAAGGAATTCATTTAGGAAAATTTCCAAAAATGACTTATGCAGATGCTATGAAATATTATGGTTCAGATAAGCCAGATTTAAGATTTGGAATGAAATTTCATGAATTGAACCAACTAGCACAAGGACATGGGTTTAAGGTTTTTGACGATGCAGAATTAGTAGTAGGTTTCTGTGCTAAAGGCTGCTCCAATTATAGTCGTAAGCAGTTGGATAAATTAACCAACTATGTAAAAACTCCCCAAGTAGGAGCTAAAGGTTTAGTTTATGTGAAATTAAATGAAGATGGAAGCATTAAATCTTCTATTGATAAATTTTATTCGCAGGAACAACTTCAAGAATGGGCTAAATATATGGAAGCAGAAAAGGGAGACTTGCTCTTAATTATTTCAGGAGAAAAAGCACAAAGCCGTTCAGCTTTAAATGACTTAAGACTTCATCTTGGAAATGAATTAGGACTAAGAAAAAAGGACGAGTTTGCCCCCTTATGGATTATTGATTTCCCACTTTTAGAATGGGATGAAGAAAACCAGCGTTTTCATGCTATGCACCATCCATTTACTTCCCCAAAAGAAGAAGATAAGATACTGTTAGATACTGAAGCTAAAAAGGTAAGAGCAAATGCTTATGATATGGTTATAAACGGTGTAGAATTAGGAGGTGGTTCTATTAGAATATCCAATCGCGTAATGCAAGAGAAAATGTTAAACCTACTCGGTTTTTCTGAAGATGAGGCCAAAGCTCAATTTGGCTTCCTAATGGAAGCTTTCGAATATGGAGCTCCCCCTCATGGTGGGATTGCTTTTGGATTCGATAGAATTTGCGCCATTTTAGGAGGTTCTGACTCCATTAGAGATTATATAGCCTTTCCAAAAAATAATGCTGGAAGAGATGTTATGATTGACGCTCCATCTCCTATAGATGAAGAGCAGCTTAAAGAATTAAACCTAAAAATCAAACTTCAAGAAAAAGCTTAATCTTATTGATTCTTATAGCTTTTAAGTGGTCTATACATTAAAGATAACTCAAAGGCTCCTCTACCTCCATTAAACTTATTTAAAGTTGAAACGGTAATATCGTAATTTATTGCCACCATTAAATCTTGGTAACCTACTCCTGCCAAAATGCTTACAGCATCATCAAGTCGATATAATGCCCCCAGTTTTAAAGCGGTTTCAGATTCCTTTATTTGATACGATGCTATCATTCCCGCTAATAACTCAGCTGCTTGGCCCTGCATTTGATACATCCCTTTAATATCCAGATCAAATTGATCATCTAAAGCTAAGGATATTCCTGGGTTTATTAAAAAACGCCTCGACAATCTTGTATCGGTAGTATTACTTAATACGGCCTCTTTAGGTGTACTTAAATGAAAGATAGACAATCCGATATAGGGATGATAAATACGAGAGTCATCTGCCCATTTATAATAAATTCCCATATTAAATTCAGGCATCATATGATTGTAGGAGTTAAAATTTTCCCCCGAAGGAACTGCCGAATTAAATCGTCCATTATCAAACTGGCTCTCAAACAATAAATCTCTATTGCTAACATTATTATAAATTAACCCCGCTTGTAAACCTACTGTTAGAATATGTTCATTTTGTATAGGGTCAGAGATTCTATAGGCTGAGGATGCAATAAAGTTCATAGAATTATACACCTTAGCTCCATCAAAATTAGCAAAATACCCCCCAAATCCCCAACGCTCATTGAGTGGCATATCATAGGAGAAGGCAAAAGTTGCAAAAGGTTTTGTTGATAGTGGTCTCCATTGACTCCTGTATTGAGAAGCTGCTTGGTATTGATATTTTGTAGACATTCCTGTTAATGCAGGCTGATATCCTGTAACTAGAGCATCAAAATTACTAAAGTGATAATCTTGCCCTAAAAGGGTCATAGGTAAACACAAGATAGATGCTATAAGTATTGCTTTTAATTGTTTTATTTTCATAATTATCTAATTAGTGCTACGCTCCCGTATTTCTTTATTATTTCACCATTTAAAGTGATGATTCTAAGTGTATAAACATAATCCCCTGCTTCTTGAGGCTCTCCTTTCCATGTTCCATCCCACCCTTTATTTTCATCTTTTGATTCAAAAATTAAATTTCCCCAATTGTTGTAAACCTTGAATTCTACAGATTTAAAGGGCCCTCCAAGAACTTTAAATTCATCGTTTAAATCATCCTTGTTGGGTGAGAATGCATTAGGTAATAATGGTAGATCTTCTGCATCTCTAATTACTATTACAGATTTAACTATAGTATCCGTGCAGCCTAAGGCATTAGCAACCACCAATTTTACATGATAGATGCCCTCTAAAGGATAAGCATATCTAGGAGATTGCTCTGTGGAATTTCCAATTCCATCTCCAAAATCCCAGTTCCAGCTACTTGCTCCACTAGAAGCATCAAGAAAACTAACTTCATTTCCTACATCGGCTGTATCCGGACGGATATCAAAAGATGCATAAGGTGCATCATTGATAAATACAGTTTTAATAATACTACTTTTACAACCTAAACTTGAAGTTACCGTTAGTTTTACATCATGTGTACCAGGGCTTGTAAAGATGTGGATGGGGTTTTGTGAATTCGATATTTTTCCATCAAAATCCCATTCCCAATTGGTTATTATTCCGTTGTTAACTGTAGTTCTATCTTTAAAGCTCATTAATTGACCCACACAACTCTCATCAAAAGTAAAATCAACAGCTAAAGGTGTAACCAACTGAACTCGTATGGAATCTTGGATATTAGAACAAACAATACCACCTCTAGAAGTTAAAAATAAAGTAATCTCCCCTCCTGCTAAATCAGAAGCACTGGGTTGATAATAGGCATTCAATAGGGTATCTGAAGGTATAAACCTACCCGTTCCTTTAGTTGTCCATCGACTTCCTTTAGCATTTTGAATACTTCCACTCAAAGGGATTGAATCAACAAAAGCACAAATTTCAATATCTACACCTGCATCTACAATTGCTTCTTTTTCAATTTTAAATTGAAGAGTATCACTTCCTTGTTTACAAGAACCATGATTGGTCGTTCTTAAAATCAAGCTCAATTCACCGTTGGAAACATCTACATTACTTGGAATATAAACAGCATCTAATGCTGAATCAGAAGGTGTAAACACTCCTGTTCCAGTAGTAATCCATGTCCCTTTTGTTGCACCTCCTGTTACCATTCCATCAAGGTGAAGATCTGGATTAGAAGTACAAGTCATTTGATCAATACCAGCATAAACAAATGCAGCATCTCCAAAGGTTATTTCTATGGTGTCGGTAGCTGCAGCGCAGCTCCCATTATTTGTTGAAGTTAAAACTAACCTTACACTTCCATTTAGGGTATCTGCACTACTAAAGTGATATTCTGCAGTCAGTAAAGAATCAGAAGGTGAGAAAGTCCCAGAACCTAATGTTTTCCATACCCCAGTAGTTGTCCCATTAGAAACTTTCCCCCTTAGCTGTGTATAGGGTGAAGTAG
This sequence comes from uncultured Flavobacteriales bacterium, assembly GCA_964552035.1. Taxonomy (GTDB): domain Bacteria; phylum Bacteroidota; class Bacteroidia; order Flavobacteriales_E; family Vicingaceae; genus CAZKFN01. The sequence goes on along the minus strand of CAZKFN010000001.1, from coordinate 114,547 downwards.
CACAAACTTGTTGATTCACTCCAGCATCAGCAACAATCCCACTTCCAACATTCACTTCTATTGAATCTACCACTGCATTACATTTATCATTGCCTGTAGAAGTCAAATATAAAGTAATTGAACCTCGATTGATATCCGCTGCAGAGGCTTGGTAAATGGCATTTAGATTGGTATTGCTTGGAGAAAAAGTCCCCGTACCTGAAGTAGACCATTCTCCCCCAACTGCTCCATTTACTTTACCTGATAAAGGTAGATTTGGATTCGTTCCACAAATAGCAATTGAAGGTGGCCCTGCATCTACTACGGGTGGGGTTGTGAAAGAAATATTAATGGAGTCTGCTGCTTGATTACAGCTATTTGTAGCTAGTAATTTCAATTGAACTCCTCCAATAATTGAATCTGCAGAACTTGGAATATAGGTTGCATTTAAATCGGTATTTGAAGGAATAAAATGTCCAGATCCTGAAGTGCTCCATTTCCCTTTGTCAGCTCCTCCACCAATAACACCATTTAGGCTAACAGCAGAATTGTTGGCACATAAAACTTGGTCTTTCCCAGCATCGACAGTACCCGTTGGGTAAATACTAAGATTCATCGTGTCGCTCACAATATTGCAATTCCCAATATTAGTTGAAGTTAAAATCAATTCTATTTCTTGTAAAATTGAGTCCGTAGTGCTTGGAATATATGTTACTGTTAGAGCAGAATCGTTCGGAATAAATGTGCCACTACCCGTAGTTGACCACTTCCCTGTTGTAGAAGCTCCCGTTACAACTCCCATTAGTGAAACACTTAAGCTGTCTGCACAAATAATTTGATCATTCCCAGCATCTACAATAGGTGCTGGAGTAATAGTAATCTCCATTTTATCTGCCGAGTTATCACAACTATTAGAAGTCAGTGTTAAAGTAACTGAACCATTTAAAATGTCGTTCTCACTAGGAATATAAGTTGCAGACAAGAAAGTATTATTGGGAGAGAAAGTTCCTGTTCCCGAGGTAGACCATGTACCAGCAGTTGCCCCTCCGCTCACACTACCAGACAATCGAACATTCGCATTATTTCCACAAACAGTAACGTTTGATCCAGCATCAGCTATTCCTGCTGGAGCAATATTGATAAACATAGTATCTGTAACTGCCATACAACTTCTATTATTAGTAGAGCTAAGAATTAAGCCAACCTGCCCTGCAATTGAGTCTGCTGAGCTTGGAATATATGTTGCATTTAGGACGTTATTTGAAGGTACAAAAACTCCTGTACCAGTGGTAGACCATTGTCCAGTATTTGTGATTCCGCTAACAGATCCAGATAATACTACATTCATATTATCTACACAAACTGAACGATTTTGCCCTGCATCAACTGTTGGAGCAGCAGGTATATAAATAACAACACTATCGACTACAGGATTACAATTTCCATTTCCTGTACTTCTTAAATATAGCATTGATCTCCCTGCATTTATCTCTGCCGCTGAAGGGGTATATTGAGCATTTAAAGAGGTGTCAGATGGCGAAAAAGTACCTCCTCCAGACCAAATCCCACCACTTGCAATTAAAACACTTCCTTGCAATTGAGCTATTGGATTATTTGCACAAACCGTATCGTTATTTCCAGCACTTACTACTGGCGAGGGAGTAAAATTTATGGTCATCGTGTCGTGTACTGGATTACATAGAACATTTCCCGTAGTTGTTAAAATTAAGTCTATCGAACCATTAGCAATTTCTGTTGCTGTTGGAGTATAAACCACATTTAATGCATTTGCACTTGGTGAAAAAGTCCCTAATCCTCCATGCCATTGTCCACCTGAAGCTCCATTCACAGATCCATATATAGAAACACCAGGATTATTAGAACAAATTGTTTGATTAGGTCCTGCATTAGCCGTTGGAGACGCATTTATAATAATTCTCATAGAATCTACAACAGCTGTACAATTTCCATTACCCGTTGAGGTAAGATACAAAGTCGTACCACCAGCATTAATCTCTGAAATTGAAGGAGTATAAATAGCATTTAAATCAGCATTATTAGTGCTAAAACTACCTGTTCCACCAGACCAAACTCCACCAGTTGCATTACTTATAATCCCTGCGAGGTTAACCTGTGGATTGTTTGCACAAGAAGTCTGATTAGCACCAGCATTAACAATTGCCTGGGGTTGAAAGGAAATAAGAATGGAGTCTCTCTCTACACTACAATTTCCATTTCCGGTAGATTCTAAAGTTAAGATTAAGCTACCATTTGCAATTTCAGAAGAAGTAGGTGAATATGTATTTATTAAAGTTGTCCTAGAGGAAGAGAAAGTCCCATTCCCTCCTACCCAAACCCCACCGGTAGCAATACCTATTTGACCGGATAAGTTAATTATTGGATTAATGGCGCAAACTGTTGTATCATTACCAGCATTAACTAATGGCTCAGGAGTATAATCAATACGAACCGTATCCATAACCGCATTACATAAACCATTATTAGTTGTAGTTAGAGTTAATTCAACAAATCCTGTAGCCAACTCTGTTGATGTTGGAGTATACGTTGCATTTAAGGTATTGGAATTGGGATAAAAAACTCCCGCACCACCAGACCATTGTGCTCCCCCAGCAACGCTAACTGAACCGTTTAAATTAGCAGTTGAGTTATTTCTACATAAAATTTGATTTGCTCCTGCTGAAACTGTAGGTGCTGGTGTAAAATTTAAGGTAACACTATCTGTTTCTGCCAAACAATTCCCATTTCCTACAGTAGTCAATGTTAATACAACTGAACCTAAAGCTATTTCATTAGCAGTAGGTGTATATGTAGCATTTAAAGAATTAGAGTTGGGTGAAAAGCTACCAGCACCTCCGCTCCAAACACCTGCTGAAGCACCTAGTACAGACCCACTTAAAGTTGCAATTGAATTGTTTGCACATAAATTTTGATCGGGACCAGCGTCAACAATAGGAGCAGGAGTAATTGAAATGGTAATATTATCCGTAACTGGATGGCAAGTACCATTACCTGTTGTAGTCAGTGTTAAAGTAACAGTCCCACTAGCAATTTCTGAAGCTGAAGGTGTATAATTGGTGATTAAACTTACATTATTTGGACTAAAAGTTCCACTTCCTCCAGTCCATATTCCACCAGAGGCAATAGTAGTTGAACCATTTAAAGCAACCGTAGAGTTGTTAGCACAAACGCTCACATTTGCACCTGCAGATACTGTAGGTGCTGGTATAATATTTAACCTAAAATCATCAGCTACAGGCGTACAATTCCCTGTAGAAGTCAATGTTATAATTACACTTCCAGCAGAAATATCTGCTGGACTTGGAACATATCTGGCATTTAAATCTGTTTCAGATGGAATAAACTGTCCTGAACCTGTGGTGGTCCATTCACCAGTAGTAGTTCCTCCAGAAACTGAACCTGATAAATTAAAAGTATCATTGGCACAAACCGTACCATTTGACCCAGCTACTACCTCAACCTCTGCAGCAAATTCAGAGAAAAACCCATATCTACAGCCTGATCCAGCACCTCCATTGATTATCCCCAAAGCAAAAACATCTTTAGAATTCGTAATAAGTTGAGCAGTATTTACAGGAATTTGAGAGGCATTAAATTCCAATTGAGCTGCTTTCCATTCACCACCTGTACCCGGTACATCAATAAATTTTGTTGTATCAATTGTAGCCGTACCACTACCGTTAATAGAAAATCCACCAACTGCTTTAGAACGAACTAAAATGTTTAAGAAAAAACCCTCACTCGTTGATCTAGTAAAAGCAACCTGCTCTGAACCGGCACAATTTAAAGGAGGCAAAATCGCCGTACCCATTTCACAACCAAAACCAGTTACGTGGGTTACGTAAGAAGGTTTTGATAAAGTAATGTATACACTATTTGAGTTGGTACTACTAGCCAAATAGTCCATATCGTACCGATAAGTTTGACCTGCAAATAAAGTTACAATAGGTGTACTAGAGCCATCGATATAAACTTTAGTATTGTTTTCAGTAGCTAAAATAAATACGCTCTCATCTCCATTGCTATTTAGCCTTCCCTTAATAGCAATATATTCCGTGCCTACAATTCCTACTGGAACAATTTGATCGCCTAGTAAGTCATAACATCCTCCTGAAGGGTTGTGGTTGGAGTCATCTTTAATAGAAATGGCAATGTCTTTATTAGATAAGACTATAGCCCCTGAAGGGTGATTAATTGGATTCTCATAATTAGTTCCTGTGTATGCACAAGAATAGGTCTGCCCTCTGTCTAAACGAATGGTAAAAGGAGTTCTTGCCGGATGCCCATCTACTGGCACCGGGGAAAAAATAGTAACATCTGTACTATCCTCTGTTGCAACAATTTCAAAGGATGCAAAAGCTGGATGTGGAGAAGCAAAAGTATGGTTGTAAAAAGGTGCATGATTATGTAAAGGAATATAAAACTCATCTCCTAGAGCATTTTTACCTTTTAAAGCAAAAATATCCGGATTGGAGGTGTTACTTACTTCATAATAAGCAGTGATTATTTCTGTAGAAGAAACCCTTAAACCAGTATTTAAAACAGTATTTGTTGGTCTAGTTTCTAAGACTGAAACAAATGAACTTAAATTTTCTTGATGCGCAGTATTGGCTGCCAGATTAATGACAATTGGCGTAAATGATGGATTAGCAGGTTGGTCTATTGTAACAGTGGCTGCTTTGCTAAAAGTTGAAATATTTAAGTAGATAGGAACCCCCCCAGGTGAGTTATGCAGTTCAGTCACATCTGGTGGAGCAAGCCAAAACTCTGTACCAGATTGTGCAATATTGTTAGTAATAAAAAGAAACAGCAATACGCATAACAATAATACTCTTTTCATATTTTTTTGAATTAAATTTCCCTATTTGTTCATCTCAAAAAACTTGACTAGACCTGCAACTAGAATAGCAACTTTTATAAGTAATTTTAAAAATTGTAAAGAAAGCAATAATACTTTTATCTTTTACTTAACAAGCAGTAAAAAGAGTAAAAAAATAAACTTTAAATTATACAAGATCCATTCGAAATTCTTCGCTATAAAAAAGAAAAGGACTTACATTTATCCACATGATGTGCAAAGGTATCCACTGCGCTTCTACCTTCAACACATCATCGGACTTTCTGTATTCGTAAGTTTTCATGGTTTCACTTTTTAACAAAGTGCAAGATGTTCGAGTAATGAGGCCTTGGTACGCTCGATAATCAATCGGTAGAAATCGTCATGATTGTGATCGATTTGTACTTGTTCAAGTGCATGATAATACCGCTTACGGTTATCGGCATCGCCTTTGAGGCTGACAATAGGATAACCGTTTTGCAATAATATCAAGTTCATTACTAGACGTGATGTTCGACCGTTCCCATCAATAAAAGGATGAATTGTAACCAAACGTTCGTGCATCTCTGCCGCTAAGATTACTGGATGAAGTTGACGTTTCTGGAAGTGATAAAAATGAAAGTAATTTTCCATTAATTCCTCAATGCGATAAGCATCTGGAGGAAGGTGACGACTTCCTGAGATTCGTACTGCACTTTGTCGATACACGCCAGCACCTTTTGAGTGAATCCCTTTGAGTATCAATTGATGGATTTCTTTTAAAGTATGTGCACTTAAATCAATGGAGCGACGCACCAAATCAATAATTAAATCAATAGCTTCTCTATGATTGATAGCTTCAAGGTGCTCGCGCATAGACTTTCCGCCAATAGTGATGCCCTCATTGATTACTAAGTGGGTTTCTTGAAAATCTAGTGTATTACCTTCAATTTGATTACTCTCATAGGTGTAAGAAGTGTGAAAGTATTCTAACATCTTCTGGAGTTGCAAAGTATCCAATGGCCTTTGTGCTGCCCATTTTTGTTGAAGCTTGGTGAGTTCGTTCAAGCTCCCTTGAAGATGATCCAAATTAATGAGTTCAAATTTCCTATTACTACTCAGATAAGCTACTCTTTCCTCTTCCACCATTTGTAAAACTTCCTTGGCTAAATAAGGATATGGTTTAAGCAATTCAATGATCTTCAAACGTATTTTGTCCTTGAGTAATTCTTCGTATGGGACAGCTAAAATCGAGGCCAAATTTTGTAATTGTTGGTCTGATGGTATGCGCTTTCCAGACAGGATACGACTCATTAGGCTGGCGTCTATGGATAATAGATGGGCTAGCTCATATACTTTTATTTTGTTTTTTTTTCTTTGCTTTTCTATTAGTGTTTCCATGATTGACAATATTAATCATGACAAATTTAGTCATTTTTCGAGAAAAAGAAGTCTTTTTGCATTTATTCGTTTGTTTTTTGGTAGGGTGTAGATTGGAAAGCGGATTTTTATGTGTAAAGTGTGGTGTAAATTTTATAGAACGTTGGTCTCTACGGTATTCACTGGTAATCAGATCGATTAGAATTTGAAAGCAATTGATTTACAGGAATATAAGAAAATAGCAAGTAAGAATGAGGCTTTTTCATCAGGGAAAGCAAAAGCAAGGAACTAACATTTTTGCTTTATTGTTTTATAAAATAACCTTTTAAGGTACCTCCTAGTCCAAAAATGGTCAGCGTTTTATTGACGATTAATTTTGCAATTTGAAGATGCCTTTTTGTTTCAATTTTTGACCTTAGCTTTTCATCGGAAGAATTTTTAGAAATCACCTTTTCTTTAAAACTCAGAAATGGCTTTACTTTTGTTGCTCAACAAAAGCCCATTTCTTTTGATGACAAGCATTTTAGAATTGATCTTATTTTTTATAATCGAACTCTTCAATGTTTTGTATGGATAGATTTAAAAGTTGGAGAACTTAAACATCAAAACCTTGGGAAAATTAAAATGTATATAAACTACTATGATAAAGTAGATATTTCAAAATAAAGGAGCTTTTAGGTAGGCTAAAGACTTTCACCAAAATATGCCCGTTCAAGGCTTTAACCCTATGATTTACCTAGAAAACAAAAAGGCGCAATTTGCGCCTTTTTAATTATATAGAAAAAGTGTTTTTTTAAAGCGTTCCTCTTTTTTCTTGCTCTCTTTCAATGGATTCAAAAAGTGCTTTAAAGTTGCCTGCACCAAATCCTCTCGCTCCCATCCTTTGAATAATTTCAAAAAATAAGGTAGGCCGATCTTGAAGGGGTTTGGTAAAGATTTGTAATAAATAACCTTCTTCATCTGCATCAATCATAATTCCTAGCTCCTGAAGCTTTTTTAAATCTTCTCTTAATTTATGATCAAATTTTGCTAATCTTTCTGGAGCTGCATCATAATAATTTTGAGGTGGTTGAGATAAAAACTCCACTCCACGTGCTCTTAATTCAGAAACTGTTTTAATAATATCATCTGTAGTTAAAGCTAAATGCTGAACGCCTTCACCTTCATAAAAATCAAGATATTCCTCAATTTGAGATTTCTTCTTCCCTTCTGCCGGCTCATTGATAGGGAATTTAATTCTTCCATTACCATTGGCCATAACTTTAGACATTAAAGCTGAATATTCAGTTGTAATCTGTGTATCATCAAAAGATAAGAAGTTGACAAAACCCATTACTTCTTCATACCACTTAACCCATTTATTCATTTGGTTCCAACCTACATTTCCTACTGTATGATCCACATATTTTAAACCCGTACTTGGCGGATTATATTCTGACTCCAACTTAACGTATCCAGGCAAGAATGTACCCTTATAATTTTTACGTTCTACAAACATGTGAACAGTTTCTCCATAGGTATAAATTCCAGCGCGAATGACTTCCCCAAACTCATCCTTCTCAACAGTAGGTTGCATATAAGATTTTGCTCCTCTCTTTATGGTTTCCTCATAAGACATTCTAGCATCTTCAACCCAAATCGCTATAACCTTAACCCCATCGCCGTGCTTTTTAACATGCTCTCCTATAGGGGAGTTACTATTTAAAGCAGTGGTTAAAACAAATCTAATTTTATCTTGAACCAATACATAAGAAGTCCTATCTCTAACACCAGTTTCTAAACCTGCATAAGCTAAAGTTTGAAACCCAAAAGCAGACTTATAAAAATGTGCTGCTTGCTTTGCATTTCCAACATAAAATTCCACATAGTCCGTTCCTAAAATTGGGAGAAAATCTTCCCCACCTTCAAACATCTTTTCTATTTCAGAACTCTTAACTTCATTTGCCATATTTTTATTTTTTTCCTTTATTATTTTTTAAAAATTCATTTAATTATTAATCTAGCCAAGACTTATAATAATCTTCATCGGCTATTTTTAAAGCTTCCTCTGTTACCATTAATCCTCCAAAAGTATCGACCATAACAGCTAACTCTTCCGTACTTTTTTTCCCAATACTAGCTTCAGCAGCTCCCGGTTGTGGTCCATGAGTGAAACCAGCTGGATGAAGAGTAATATTTCCTATTTTCACATCTGGTCTAGACATAAACTCACCATCAACATAATATAACAACTCATCCGAATCAATATTGGAATGATTATAAGGAGCAGGTATTGCTAGTGGATGGTAATCAAAGAGCCTAGGAACAAAAGAACAGATTACTGATGATTCTGTTTCAAAAGTTTGATGGATTGGAGGTGGCATGTGAATCCTTCCTGTAATTGGTTCAAAATCATGAATGGATAAAGCATAAGGAAAATTATACCCATCATAACCTATTACATCAAAAGGATGAGCAGCAAACTCAATATCTATCACTTCGTCATTTTTCTTAGTCTTCATCAAAAAACTCCCCATTTCATCGTGGGACTCCAACTCTTGTGGAGCACGAAAATCTCTTTCGCAAATGGGAGAATGCTCTGCAAGTTGACCAAAGTGATTTCTATATCTTTTAGGAGTGTAAAATGCATCTCTAGACTCTACTATCAATAATCGATTGTCTTCTGTATCAAATTCGATTTTATAAATGGTGCCTCTTGGAACTACTAGGTAATCACCATATTTAAAGTCTAAATTTCCAAGAAATGTTCTCAATTTACCAGAACCTTTATGAATAAAAATTAATTCATCGGCATCGGTATTTTTATAGAAATAATCCATCTTTTTACTACTAGGTGCCGCCAGAATAACATAGGTCCTTGCATTGGCAAAAACAATTTTTCTTGAATTAAGGTAATCCTTTTCTTTGGGAACATTAAACCCATCCAAACGAAAGGGTTTCACATTATTTCTATCTACAATCTTAGGTGAAAAATCATAACGTTTCCCATAGGACTTTATCATCGTTGGGCGATTGATATGGTACATATTCGTATACATACTAGCAAATCCAACAGTACAGAAAAGTTCTTCATAATATAATTCCCCATTGTCTTTCCTAAACTGGGTATGACGCTTAGGTGGAATTTTTCCTAATTTATGGTAAAATGGCATAATTTTCTTTTTTAATTATTATTCTATTGTCTATTTAAAATCTCCTTGAGATTAGGCCTTAGGCGACTTTTATATACTGCAAGAGAATCGCCTTTAATTCTTCCTTTTCGAAGTTTCCTTTGTTTTTCAATGGGTAAGTTAGCAATTTTTTGGCAATCAGGTGTACAACATCCCTCATATTTTTTAGCACATTCTTCACATTGAATAAAAAGTAAATGACAGTCATCATTTGCGCAATTTGTATGAGTATCACAAGGTTTTCCACATTGATGACATTCGCTTATTATATGATTACTAACTCGTTCGCCAAGACGTTCATCAAAAACAAAATTTTTACCAATGAAATTATTTTCTAAGCCTTCCGCTTTTACTTGCCTTACATAATCAATAATTCCTCCATGAAGCTGATTAACATCCTGAAATCCTTTATGCTTTAAATAAGCACTAGCTTTCTCACAGCGAATCCCACCGGTACAATACAATATTATTTTTTGATCTTCTTTCCCCTTTAATATCTCCTCAACCTCTGGTAATTCTTCCCTAAAAGTATCTACATCTGGACAAATGGCTCCTTTAAATTTGCCAATTTCGCTTTCATAATGGTTACGCATATCCACTACAAGGGTTCCTTTTTGTTTCAGGGCTTCATTAAATTCTTTAGCTGTTAAATGTTTTCCAACATTGGTAACATCAAAAGTCCCATCATCTAAGCCATCTGCAACAATCTTTTCCCTAACTTTAATAGTTAATTTATAAAAGGATTTTCCATCATCTTCAACCGCTCTTTTTACAGGCATATCTTCAAAAAGCTTCCGTCTTCTTAACCTCAACATAAATTCTTCCCAATGCTCTTCCGGAACACTCATTTGCGCATTAATCCCTTCACGGGCAATATATATTCTTCCAAAGGCATTTAAATCGGCCCATTCCTTATATAACTCATCGCGCAACTCTTCTGGAAAGTCAATGATGATGTACTTGTAAAATGAAATAGTAATTCTAAAAAAATCCTCTTGCATCAGCCTTTCTTTAAGGATGCGTTTATCATATTTATTGTACAACATAATAGCAATAATTTGTTTAGATATACAAATTTACATAAAGCAGTTGTATTGAAAAAATGCCAACTATTAATATCCTTTTAAATTGTCGTTAAAGGTTTTGAAAAAAGTGTAATTCATTTTCTTATTTTTGAAAAAATTTATTGATTCAACTATGATTTTAGTAATTGGAGCCGGAGGGCAAGTAGGACAAGAACTTGTTTATGAGCTACGTAAAACAAGGGGTGCAGATAAAGTAGTAGCATCAGATATTAAAGAATTAGACCAAAAAGATGGCCCAACAGAAGTGCTTAATGCCTTAGATAGGGACAGCTTGGTAAAAATAATAAATAAATATAAAATAAAAGAGGTTTATCATTTAGCTGCTTTATTATCTGCTACAGCAGAAAAACAAATAAAATTTGCATGGGAATTAAATATGGATAGCTTGTTTTATGTTTTGGATTTAGCTAAAGATAAGGTTATTGACAAGGTATTTTGGCCAAGCTCCATTGCTGTATTTGGCCCTAACACTCCTAGAAACAACACTCCACAACACACTGTAACCGACCCCACCACAGTATATGGAATCAGCAAATTAGCTGGGGAAAGATGGTGTGAGTATTATGCTAATAAGTACGATGTGGACGTTAGAAGCATACGATATCCTGGCTTAATAGGTTATAAAACACTCCCTGGAGGAGGTACAACCGATTATGCGGTAGATATTTACCACAAAGCTTTAGAGAAAGGAAGCTTTGATTGCTTCTTAAAAGAAGACGCTTATCTTCCTATGATGTATATGGAGGATGCTATTCGAGCAACTATAGAACTTATGGAAGCACCTAAAGAAAAAATTAAAATTCGTTCCTCTTATAATTTAGGAGGTATCTCATTCTCTCCTAAAGAAATTGCCGAAAGTATTCAAGCCGAAATACCCAATTTTAAAATTACCTATACTCCTGATTTTAGACAGGCAATTGCAGAAAGCTGGCCATCTAGTATTGATGAATCTGCTGCTGAAAAGGATTGGGGTTGGAAAACAAAGTATGACTTAAAATCCATGACAAAAGATATGCTGACTCAGCTGCGAAAAATAAAAAATCTGTAACTGCATTTTAAAAAAATCCTAAATAATTAAAAATATACCCTCCCCTATATACGGGGAATCTTGATTAATACCAACTTCTGCTTTAAAATTCGTTTCTTTGTAAATTAATTTTTATTTTCCTAGATAAGGAGGCGCAAATGAATTCCAATCTTGTAGTATATAACACTTTAAGTAGAAAAAAAGAAAAATTCAAACCCATTGACCCCAAAACAGTGGGCATGTATGTTTGTGGACCTACTGTATATGGAGATGCTCATTTAGGTCATGCTAAATCATATGTTTCCTTTGATCTTATTTTTAGATATTTAGCTCATATTTTCCCTAATGTAAAATACATCCAAAACATTACAGATGTAGGACATCTTACAGACGATGCTGATGAAGGGGATGATAAAATCGCTAAGCAATCTAGACTAGAAAAAGTTGATCCAATGGCAATCGTAGAAAAGTACATGTACAATTACTTCCGCGATATGGACCAATTAAATGTTTTAAGAGCTGATATTTATCCAAGACCTTCTGGTCACATTCCTGAACAAATTGAAGTTATCGAGGATTTAATTACCAAAGGGTTTGCCTATGAAGTAAATGGTTCGGTTTATTTCGATGTTGACAAATACAATGATTCTCACGATTACGGCAAACTTTCCGGAAGAAATATAGAAGAAATGATGGATGGAGCTGCTAATAGAAGCTTAGCTGCACAATCTGAAAAGAAAAATCCTGTAGATTTTGCTTTATGGAAAAAGGCCGACCCTTCACATTTAATGCAATGGAATAGTCCATGGGGTGCAGGCTATCCTGGTTGGCATATAGAATGTACGGTGATGAGCCAAAAATATTTAGGAGAAAATTTTGACATCCACGGTGGTGGTTTAGAAAATGCTTTCCCTCATCACGAATGTGAAATTGCCCAAGCTGAAGCTCATACCGGGAAACCATTTGCCAATTATTGGCTACATAATAATATGGTAACTATAAACGGACAAAAAATGGGCAAATCCTTGGGAAATGGAATCTTTTGTCATGAGCTATTCACTGGAGATAATTTTCAATTGGAAAAAGCTTATTCTCCTATGACCATTCGATTCTTTATTTTACAATCCCATTATAGAAGTACTTTGGATTTCTCTAATGAGGCTCTTGAAGCTGCCTCTAAAGGTTTTTCAAGATTACAAAATGGACAGTTGCGGTTAGAAAAACTCAAAAGCAGCAAAACTTCAAGTTTTTCAATAAAAGAATGGAAAGAAGAGCTTTATGCAGCAATGGACGATGATTTTAATTCTCCCATGGCCATTGCATCTCTATTTAACTCTCTAAAATGGATTGCAACTATAGAAAACAATGAAGAAAGCTTAAATAAATCTGACCTTGTTGAGTTTAAAGAAACATTTAACACCTTCTTTTTTGAGATACTAGGTTTGAAAATTGAAGGAGAGAACAATCCTAATAATGAAGTTATAAATGACTTAATGCAGTTAGTTTTAAGTTGTAGAGAAGCAGCTAAATCCCAGAAAGATTATGCTACAGCTGATGCCATTCGCGATAAATTAAGCGATTTAAAAATAGCAGTAAAAGATAAAAAAGATGGTGCAGAGTGGAGTTTTGAGAGTTAATAATTTCTTTAAAGGGTTATTAATTTTAAATTTTTTCCTATTATTTAACTACAGTTGTGATTCAGACCCAAAACCTAGAGGGGATCAGAAGACTCATCAAATTGAACGTAGTAAAACCTCTATTCATAGACCTGCTTTTAATGTCGATTCTGCCTATCATTTTATACAACAGCAAGTTGATTTTGGCCCTAGAGTCCCCAACACTGAAGCACATGCTAAAACAGCAGAATATCTCAGCCATAAATTAGGAAGTTTTGGTTTCAATATTATTGAACAAAAAACTGAAGTAACGGCTTTTGATAATACCAAACTCTCTATAATAAATATTATAGGGGAATATAAAAGCGAACTGAATAACAGAATCTTACTCTTTGCTCATTGGGATACTCGTCCTTTTGCAGACCAAGACACAGAAAACAAAACCAAACCTATCGATGGTGCAAATGACGGTGCCAGTGGCATTGGAGTTTTATTAGAAATTGCTCGGCAAATAAACATCTTACAGCCCAATATAGGAGTAGATATTATTTTTTTCGATGGAGAAGATTATGGACAGCCCTCTTCTGATATGCGACCCGACAAAGGTGATACATGGTGTTTAGGAAGTCAACATTGGAGTAAAAATATGCATCGTAGAAATTATAGACCTAATTATGGTATTCTTTTGGATATGGTTGGAGCTAAAGATGCCATATTTACTAAAGAAGCTATTTCTATGCACTTTGCCCCACATGTAGTAAATAAAGTTTGGAATATTGCTTCAGAACTAAACCATGGTAGGGTTTTCGTACAACAAAAAACCCAACATGTAGGAATGGATGATCATTATTATGTTAATACCATTGCCAATATTCCAAGTATTGACATTATACAATATGACCCATCTACTGGTGCATTTGCACCACATTGGCACACGCATAATGACAATATGGATGTTATTAGTAAAGGTACTCTAAAAGCCGTAGGCGAAACTGTACTCGCTACGGTTTTAAGTGAAGTCATTTCTCAATAACATCTACATTTTATAAATTTTTAATTAAATTAGTCAATTTATTGATATTTTATATATGGTATAAGAAAAAAAAGAATTGTGGCTATTAGACGCCTATGCATTAATATATCGAGCATACTTTGCTTTTAGCCAAGCAAAAATGACCAATTCAGCTGGTTTAAATACTTCTGCAATCTATGGTTTTACCAATACCCTATACGATGTATTAAGCAACAAAAACCCTAACCATATCGCTGTTGTATTTGACACTAGTAAACCCACAGTGAGGCATGTAGAATACAGTGAATATAAAGCTAATAGAGAAGCTATGCCGGACGATATTAGAGATGCTATTCCCTTTATTAAAGATATAATTAAGAGTTTTAAAATTCCTATTATTTTCGCTCACGGCTATGAAGCTGACGATATTATTGGAACCTTAGCTAAAAAAGCAGAAAGAGAAGGATATCTTACTTACATGATGACTCCAGATAAAGACTTTGGCCAATTGGTAAGTGATAACATCATCATGTATAGGCCACCAAGAATGGGAAATAAAGCTCAGATATGGGATGTTGAAGAAGTAAAAAGAAGATTTGAAGTAGAAGATCCTATTCAAGTGATTGATTATTTGGGAATGAGAGGAGATGCTGTAGATAACATTCCAGGAATTCCAGGTGTGGGAGATAAAACCGCCAAGAAGTTTATTAAAGAATATGGTAGCCTTGAAGGTTTATTGGAAAATGTCGATAAACTAAAAGGCAAAATGAAAGAAAGGGTAATTGAAAATAGAGAACAAGCTCTATTATCAAAAAAATTAGCCACCATAATTGTAGATGCTCCTATAGAATTTAATCCCGATGAATTGATTCGTGAACCTATGGATCAAGATGCCCTAGAAAAGCTGTTTGCAGAATTAGAATTTAGGGGATTAAGCAAAAGAGTTTTGGGAAAAGAACCCAGCATCAGACTTAACAACGGTCAAATGAACTTGTTTGCAGGTGATGATAATGCAACAAAAGAAGAAAGTTTTACAGATATAAAATCTCTAGAAAATACCAAACAAAACTATATATTAATTGATAGCGAAAAAGCAGAAAAAGACCTTCTCAATTTATTATCGAATGCAGATACCATTAGCTTTGATACAGAAACTACCGGCTTGAATATTTCCAAAGCAGAACTTGTAGGGATATCCTTTTCTATTAAAGCTGGTGAAGCGTATTATAAACCTTTGAGCGCAGACTTTGAAAAAGTAAAAAAAGAACTAGCAGAATACCAAAAAATATTTAACCGAGAGGATAAAACCTTTGTTGCCCACAATTTAAAGTATGATTTATCTATTTTAAAAAAATACGACTTTCATATTAAAGGCAAAGTCTTTGATACTATGATTGCTCATTATCTGCTTCAAACAGACCAAAGACATAATCTAGATACCCTAGCTGAGAATTATTTAGGTTATAAAATGCAAGCCATTGAAGAGTTGATTGGAAAAAAAGGAAGGAATCAAAAATCTATGCGGGATATAGATGTAAAAGAAGCTACTCAGTATGCTGGAGAAGATGCAGATATTACACTTCAATTAAAAGCAATTTTTGAAAAAGAACTGGAGAAATACCAAATGCGTCAGCTCTTTGATGAAATAGAAATGCCTTTGGTAGAAGTATTGGCTGAAATGGAACAAGAGGGGATTAAAATAGATATTCCAACGCTTGAGAAACTTTCAAAAGCTTTAAACAACGAACTTATCGGGCTTCAAGCATCTATTTTTAAATTAGCAGGGCAAGAATTTAACATCGACTCTCCAAAGCAGTTGGGTATTGTGTTATTTGATGATTTAAAAATTATAGAAAAAGCTAAAAAAACCAAAAGTGGACAATATTCTACTTCTGAAGATACACTCAGCAAAATTTACAACAAACATGAAATAGTTCCACTAGTTTTAGAGTATCGATCTGTAAAAAAATTAAAATCAACTTATGTAGATAGTTTACCTGAGTTAATCGACCCTAAGACGGATAGAATTCACACAACTTATATGCAAACAGTTACAGCTACTGGTAGGCTGAGTTCAACCAGTCCCAACTTGCAAAATATCCCCATACGAACGGAAAGAGGAAGAAAAATACGAGCTGCATTTGTTGCAAAAAATGAAGACTATCAACTTTTAGCTGCAGATTACTCTCAAATTGAATTAAGAATAATCGCAGCTTTAAGTAAAGATGAAAGCATGCTTAATGCTTTTAGAGCAAAGGAAGACATTCATGCAGCTACAGCAGCAAAAGTATTTGAGGTTAAACTTGATCAAGTAGATAGAGATTTAAGAGATAAGGCAAAAACTGTTAATTTTGGAATAATTTATGGAATTTCGCCTTTTGGACTTTCTCAAAGAATTAATATTTCTAGAACAGAAGCGAAAGAAATAATTGACAGTTACTTTGAAAAATATCCTAATATAAAAGCTTACATGGATAACAATATTGTGTTTGCAAAAAAACATGGATATGTTGAGACCATTATGAAACGAAGAAGATATTTGCCCGATATTAATAGTAGAAATGCAGTAGTTAGAGGGTTTGCAGAACGAAATGCTATTAATGCCCCAATTCAAGGGTCTGCAGCAGATGTCATTAAAAAAGCTATGATTGATATTCATACTGCTTTTAAAGCAAAGCAATATAAGTCTAAGCTTTTACTTCAAGTTCATGATGAGTTGGTTTTTGATGTTCATAAAGATGAGCTGTATGAAATAAAAACACTTATAAAAGAAAAAATGGAAAATGCTGTTGTTTTAGTTGTTTCTTTAATTGTAGAAATTGACCATGCCAGCAACTGGCTTGACGCACATTAAATAAACCTATGAATAAAACAAATAAAAATATTCGATACATCCCAAAGCTTAGCTTAATTGCTTTGCTTTTTATTGGTCTTAATGCTTGTATAAGTGAACCCAAGAAAAAAGAGGACTCTACTCAAGATGAAATTCAAGAAGTAGTTGAGGAAAGTGGAAGAAAAGAAAAAGTCAGGGAAATTTTCTATAGTTTCCCCTCTCCTATTGAGTTGTCTATTCTCTTTAAACAAGAAGGAATTACTTTTAACACTGACATCTTGCACGATGTAGATGCCGTGGATCGATATAATATCCATAAAAAACAAGCCTTAAACTTAGGAGTTTATGGAGCTGATTTAAGCTATGCAGGAATTTTTGAAAAGCAACAGGAGGCAATAAAGCTCTATAACAACTGTAAAAAATTAGCTGAAAGCCTAGGTGTTGTAGACGATGAATATACCTCTCTTCTCAAAAGGTTAGAAAAAAACCAAGAAGAAAAGGATAGTGTTTTAACAATCATCAGCAGTTTTTTTCTATCCAATGATGCTAACCTTAAGGAGAATCAACAAGAAAATTTGTCGAGTTATATTTTAGCAGGTGGCTGGATAGAAGGAATGTATTTAGGTACTAAAATGTATAACGATGAAGAAAAAGGAGGTCTAAAATCTATTTTAATTGCCCAAAAGAAAACCTTACAAAATTTAATAAATCTTTTAGAAGACACCTCAGCTGATGAAGATGACTTTTTTGAAGAAATGAAGGAACTTTTAGTGCTTTACGAGAAGATAGAGGTAAAAAAAGAAATCACAAACCAAGAGAAGGTAGAAGAGAAAGAAGGAAAGTTAGTTTTGAATACCTCAAAGTCTAAAGCTAAAATTTCCAATGATCTTTTAGAAGAAATTAAAACTAAAATTGAAGAATTAAGAGCAATAATAATCCAATGAAAACTATAAAGCTATTAACACTCCTCACACTTATTTTAGGAATGCACTCTCAAGCATTTTCACAGTGTAAAGGGTTTACAAAAAGAAATTGTCTAAGCGATTTAAGTCCTTATATTAGCAATGGTCAATTAATTGCGGCTAAAATGGTAAAGGGACAAGAGGCGGAAATTGAATTAAATTTTCAAAAGAACATCGATTATCGACTTATCATTTGTGCAGAAGATTTTTTAGAAGGCTTAAGCTATCGTCTAATAGATGAAGACGATAATGTATTTACAGCTAAAACTTTAAAAGGCGTAAGTTCTACTATAGATTTTGAAGTCAGCGAGAATAGTGAACTAAAATTGCAAATTACTATCCCAGAAAAGGAAAGTAATACAGGGATTATTCGAAATGGGTGTGTCTCCATTTTAATTGGATTTAGGGAATAACCCACAGAGTTAATCTCAAAAAAAAGAGCGGTTAAATTACCGCTCTTTTTTTATTAGTTTAAGGATAGAAATTATCTTACAATTAACTTTTTAGTTTTCCTTTCCTTGACATTTTGTATGGTTACAAAGTATACTCCTGGAGCAAATGAGTTTAAATCAACGTTAAAAGTATAATCCGATTGATTCATTTCTCCTTCAAATACATTTGCTACTCTTTTCCCTAAAATATCGGTTAGGTATATAGAGGTATATTCATTTATTTTTGTCGCTTCTACCTGAATGGTTACATTATTTTCAGCAGGATTAGGGTAAACCCTAAAGTTGCTAAAGATATTATTATCAACGGTTTCTATTCCTGTTAAAGTATTGTCCAAGGTAAAGTTGTCAATATAAACGTTATTTCCGCCTGCATTTTCAATTTCAATCTTTACCATGGTATTGGTAGAGTTTTTAAATTTTGCTGGAATATTAGCAGCAGGCAAGGTAATTCGTTTCCAGTCAGAAGCTCTTTCAGGCAAGAACTGCCCTCCTAAAGGTGTGCTATTATCTGTTAAAGCAGAAGGAGGTAAAGAAACTAAAAGTTCCCAAACTGCACCGCAGCTATCAGACAGGTAAACTTTAAGTTTGTCATTACTTAAAATATCTTTTTTTCGATAAGCTACATCAAAATATATACTTGGGTTCGCATGAGCCGAAAAGTCGATAGCCGGACTCACTAATGCTTCTACATTTCCAGGTTGCTTATCATAGTTTTGAATCCAAACTGATTGTCTGCCACCAAGTGCGGCAAAATTAGATATCCCCCAAGTTGAACCTAGGGAATAATTAAGTACAGTCCAATCTCTTTCAAATTTTGAATTATTTTCAAAAGATTCATAATAAGTAGTTGCAGAATAACCCGTATCCTGTGCAATACTAACATACTTCGATAAAACAATTGAATCTGTGCCTCTAGAATTAGAAACAGATAGCGTAACGTTATAAACTCCCGCAGAGTCATAGGCTACAGTTGGCGTTGCAGAACTAGAAGTGCTTGGATTTGCACCAGGAAATGACCAGTTATACGTATCAATTACCCCACCCCAACTATTCTCTGAAAAAGTAATACTATCACCTATACAAGCAAATTGGTGAGGTTCTTCAACTTGAAGAGTAGGCAGACAAGGAGCACCAGCATAATTGTCATTTATTCCTGTAGCAATTAAGTTCGATTCAGTATGAAGAAACTTTAAAACATCAAATTGATGTAATGCATCGTGCATCCTTCTTTTTTGACCTTCTGTAAACATTACTTGACATCTTAAACCGTAGCCCATAAAGTTTTCAATTTGATCAGGTACATCTGTAGTAAAAGGATTAACATTTTGTGGATTGCCCCCATTCGCATCATTTGAGCATGTATTTAAGTTATGGCTACAAGAGTTGTTGTTGGAAGAAATTTGAGGTGGAGTATCACAAACATAGTCTCCAGTGCTTGTACAATCCCCACCACAACCATTAGTTGTGCTTCCCTGTGGTTGGAAAGGGTGATATAACCAGAAACAATGTCCTATTTCATGCGTTGGTGCTCTACCACCAAATGAACTATTTACAGCTGTTCCAATTGTTCCCCACTCGTCATTTCTTACAACCAGCCCAAACGTGTTATTTGGCCCTCCTCCAGGATTAGGAAATTGAGCAAAACCACCAATTTGTCCACCCCCGCTTCCTGAATTAATAGAATTAACTAACCAAACATTTAAGTATTTTAAAGGATTCCATTGAACTACCAATTTAGGGGCATTTCTATTAGAAGGAGACTCAGTAGTCAAACTATTATTTCTTGTAATTCCCTCTGTACAATTTCCATTAGGATCGATTTTTGCTAATCTAAATTCTACTTCTACATCGGCTATTAAAGGTTTAAAAATATTTCTAACGGAACTGGTATCATTGTTCATCTTAGAAAAATCTTCGTTTAAGATCCTTATTCCATCTTCAATTTGAGCTTTAGATATGTTTCCTTTTCCTTCATTATGCATCACATGGACTACTATAGGGATAATTAATTTCCCATTAGCTTTTTCTCTTTTTGCAAGCTGTTCTGGTGAAACCATAGAACTTTTTTGAAACTGCAATTCCGCTTCGGGATTGGCTTCAAAATATTCTTGTAACATCAAATCTGTACCACACCATTCAACTTCTTGTTGTGCAAAAACTACTGTCCCAAAAAGGAGACTTAAAATAAATAAAGAAAGTTTTATTCTTTTCATAATTAAAATTTAATAATTTCTAATACTTTGAACTGCTGTTCTATTATTGAAAATAAGATCGAAATTAAGCATAATTTTTTTTGCAGTTTCCTCTGCTGATGCTAACTCCTCCCTTGTTTTATAGGTAACAAACCTTTCTTTTTCAAAGAAGTGATTTGAATCGCTATTCCTAATTTCCTCTTGCATTGCTGTGTCTATAATCCCTGGTGCAAGTGTTCTCATTTTAATCGCTTTAGCTTTTTTTTGATTTTCTTTCTCAAAAACTTCATTAAACATGTCTAGGGCTGCTTTTGAAGAACAATATAATCCCCAACCATCAACTGCACTGCTAGATGCTCCTGAACCTATGTTTAGGACGAATCTTTTACAATTCTCGTTGCATGAAGCAGCAGTAAACTTATTAGCAAGAATCATAGGAGTCACAACATTTAATTGAATTGCTTTTGCAATCTGAACATTATTTAATGCACCAATATGCTTAACTTCACCTAAACTTGCAGCATTGTTA
Source organism: uncultured Flavobacteriales bacterium (assembly GCA_964552035.1). Lineage (GTDB taxonomy): Bacteria > Bacteroidota > Bacteroidia > Flavobacteriales_E > Vicingaceae > CAZKFN01. Next base: position 93,455 of record CAZKFN010000001.1, on the reverse strand, counting down.
ATTAAAATTACCTCTTCAAATGTGCCTTTTATATCAAACTGAAAAGCTTCTACCGCTTTTAATTCAGACAAATCTATAATACAATGTTCGTAATTTTCTTCTAAAATTGTTGAACTTCTACTTAAGCCAACAACTTTATGCCCCTCTTTTAAATATACTTCTGCTAGTGCTTTCCCCAATCCTCGGCTTGTTCCAGTAATAAATACCTTTTTCATAATAAATGTTATATTATTATTAAAGAATGTTTCTTTAAAAGAAAAGGAAGAATTAAGAGGTTAAATCAAGCTCAAAGCTTGATTTAAATCTTCTAATAAATCTTCCACATCTTCTACTCCAACACTTAGTCGAATTAAGGAATCTTTTACTCCTGCCTTTTGTCTTTCTTCTTTTGGAATAGCAGCGTGGGTCATTGTAGCAGGGTGGCAAGTTAAAGACTCTACTCCTCCTAAGGATTCAGCTAAAGTAAAGACTTTAAAGCTAGACATTACCTTAAAAGCATCTTCTATTTTATCTCCTTTAATTGTAAAAGAAATCATTCCACCGAAATCTCTCATTTGCTTTTTGGCGACATCATGATTAGGATGATCTTCAAAGCCTGGCCAATAGACATGTTGAACTTTTTCATGAGCTCTTAAATATTTAGCAACAGCAGCCCCATTTTCACAATGCCTTTGCACACGCAGGTGTAGTGTTTTTATTCCTCTTAAAACAAGGAAGCTATCTTGTGGTCCACATACAGCTCCACTACTGTTTTGTATAAAATACAATTGCTCGGCCAATTCGTCATTACTAGTAACAACCGCTCCCATAACCACATCAGAATGCCCTCCTAAATATTTTGTAACCGAATGAACAACAATATCTGCTCCCAAATCTATAGGGTTCTGTAAGTAAGGAGAGGCAAAGGTATTATCCACTACCAATAATACATTTTCCCTTTTTGCAATAGCTGAAACACTCACTATGTCAATAATATTCATCATTGGGTTTGTAGGAGTTTCTACCCAAATCATCTTAGTTTTTTCATTGATTGCTGCTTCTATAGAAGCCATATCTTGCATAGGTACAAAAGTGAATTTGATTCCAAATTTTTCAAATATCTTAGTAAAAATTCTATACGACCCGCCATATAAATCATTGGTAGAAATAACCTCATCTCCAGGACTTAACAGTTTTAAGATTGCATCTGTTGCAGCTAAGCCACTTCCAAAGCACAAACCATATTTAGCATTTTCAAGTGCTGCGATATTGTCCTCTAAAGCTTTTCGAGTTGGATTGCCTGTTCTAGAATATTCAAAGCCTTTATGCTTCCCTGGACTTTCTTGATAATAAGTTGATGTTTGATAAATAGGAGTCATAATTGCTCCAGTTGTTGGATCCGGCTCCACTCCTGCGTGGATTGCTTTAGTACCAAAACCCTTATTTTTCATTTCTTTTGACATTGTCATCTTCTATTTTAAAATGCTGTTTATTTTTATGGATATGCTAAATTAACCAAAGCATTTGAAATGAATTCTTAATTTTCATCTTTAACATTAGATGAATAAGTTCTTTTAATCCATCTTGGTAAAATAATTGCTCCAATAAAAAGATAAGGATAATAAGAAAATAATCTCCATAATAAAGCCAATGCTCCTGCTAATCCTAAAGGAATAAAATCTTTTAAGAAGCCCGAGAATGCGATTTCTGCAACTCCTGCACTTCCCGGAGTTGGACTTATCAACATAATCACCCACATAACCAATTGCCTTGCATAAACCATAAGGTGATCGTGCCAACCTAAAGATACAAATGCTAAAATGATAAAATTAACCACCCAGTATCTTGCAGTCCAAGAAAATAAAGTAGCTCCAAAGGCTTTTAACCAAAATAAAAAGGGTTTATTACGCAACTCCTTAGAGGTTACAATAATATCGTCTCCAGTAGATCCAGCAGCTGCTCTCCATTTTCTTAAGATAGGAATACGGAAAATTTGAAGCAAAACCCATTTAAAACCCCTAGGCTTTATAAATACAGCATAAGATATTATGGAAGTAAGAAGTACAATAAATAAATAGCCCACAAGAAAAATCCCTTTTGTCCCCAAGGTAATTCCAAAAATTGTCTTCTGAAGCTCTACTGGAAATAAATTTTGATAACCTACTAATAAGAAAATCATGGGGACTGTAAGAATATAAAAAAGCTCATCAAGTAAAGCCGTGGTCATTACAACAGCAGTGCTCTTCCCCATTTTTATCCCCTCTCGATTTAAAATAAAAACAGCCACCCCAGAACCGCCTACTACTGAAGGCGTTATAGCGGATGCGAATTCCCAAAGCATAATGGTATCAAAGCTATGACGCCAACTTAATTGCTGATCCGTTAATACACGAATACGATACATATACGCCAAATCTCTAATCGCCATCATCAACAAAGCGACAAAAAGCATCAAAGTTGAATTCCAGGTCCATTTAATATTTTGAAAATGCTCAATTTCAAAATTTCTCACAACTAACCAGGTTGCTACTCCAAGGCCAATTATAATGGTTAACGCAATTCGACTTGGGGAAAATATTTTTAAGGCTCCAGGTTTTTCTGTCATTCAAAATTATTTTAATCAAAAGTATAGAAGAGAATTGCTTTTAAAATATGACACACAGTTGATATTGTTATATCAGAATTTCAAAACTAAGAAAATAAGTTCCTAATTAAAGGTTTGAAACAGACGAACTCTGCTATTTTTAAAATTTATTGTTTCTTTCCCTCTTTTTTAGTTATGTTTTTGAATTAGATTTCATATCCTCTCCTCAAGCAAAGCTATTTACTTAAATTTGCCTTTCTTCTAAAGATATTTATATGATTTATTCAATGACAGGATTTGGTAATGCAGAAGGAATTGTGGCGGATAAAAAAGTGAGCATTTCTCTCAAATCCCTTAACAGTAAGTTCAATGATATTTACATTAAGGTTCCTAATGCTTTTAAAGACCATGAGCTAATTTATAGAAAATTATTGGCTCATAAATTAGGAAGGGGAAAAATTGAAATGGCTCTTAGCTATCTTGATGAGTCTGAGGAAAGTGAAGTTATTATCAATGAAAAAGCATACTTGAATTATTTTAATCAACTGAAAAATATTCATCATCAAATTGATCAACCTTTAGAAAATATCGTCGCTACAATTTGCCGTATCCCTGGCGTTTTAATTAGCGACACTAAAAAAATAGACGAGTCCTCATGGAAGGATTTAGAAAACATTATTACGAAAGCTGCAAATGAGCTTATCAATTTTAGAAAAACTGAAGGAGAGCAATTGTATATCGATTTAAAAACTCAAATCGATACAATTATAAACTTGCTAAAACAAGTAGAAAAATATGAAGATGAAAGAGTTGCTATTGTGCGTGAACGACTTGAAAAAAGTATCGAAGAGGCAGGGCAAAAAGAACTAATTGATCAGGATCGCTTTGAACAAGAATTAATTTTCTTTATTGAAAAATATGACATCTCAGAAGAAAAAGTTCGACTAAAAACACATTGCGAGCATTTTATAAAAAGCATGGATGCCAATGCAGGGCAGGGTAAAAAACTAGGCTTTATTGCACAAGAAATTGGCAGGGAAATCAACACATTAGGCTCAAAAGCTAATCATGCAGAAATGCAAAAAATTGTCGTTGAGATGAAAGACAGCTTGGAAAAAATTAAAGAACAAATATTGAATGTATGGTAAAGGGAAAATGCATTATTTTTTCTGCTCCCTCCGGCGCTGGTAAAACCACTTTAGTTAATTATTTATTGTCTGAAAATTTAGGCTTAGAATTTTCTATTTCAGCTTGTACTAGAGAAAAAAGAGGGAAAGAGAAAGATGGCATCGATTATCACTTTATAACTGTTGAAGACTTCAAAAATAAAATTGATAATAATTCCTTTATAGAATGGGGAGAAGTTTATGAGGATCATTTTTATGGAACTTTAAAAAGCGAAGTAGAAAGAATTTGGACTTTAGGTAAAACGGTTCTTTTTGATGTGGACGTAGTGGGTGGTTTGAAGTTGAAAAAATATTTCGCCAATTCAGCTTTGGCTTTATTTATCATGCCCCCTGATCTACCTACCTTAGAGAAAAGATTACTTGAACGTGGAACCGATACTAAAGAAAAAATAGCTCAACGAATGGCAAAAGCTAAGTTAGAAATAAGTTCTGCTGATCAATTTGATTATATTATCCTAAATAAAGACCTTGATAAATCAAAAGAAGAAGTATTAAAGTTGGTCAAAAAATTTATAATAGAGGAAAAATGAAAGTAGGATTGTTCTTTGGAACCTATAACCCCGTTCATGTTGGGCATATGGTAATTGCTAATTATATGGTAGAATTTACCGATTTAGACCAATTGTGGTTTGTGGTTACCCCACAAAATCCATTTAAACTAAAAGAATCTATGTTAGCTGATTTTGACCGCTTGCATTTAGTGAATCTCGCCATTGGAAATGATTTAAGAATGAAGGCTTCAGACATTGAGTTTAATTTACCCAAACCCAATTACACTTCTACTACCTTATCTTATCTTAAAGAAAAATTCCCTCAACATGAGTTCTCCTTAATTATGGGTGCTGATAACCTCAACCATTTTCACAAATGGCAAAACTATCAAGAGATTATCAAAGCTCACGACTTATATGTTTATCCAAGAATGGACTCCAACGAAGGTGGAGAATTAAAAAATCATTATAAGGTGAATTATGTCGATGCTCCTATCATGAAAATCTCCTCTTCATTTATTCGAGATTCTATCAAAAACAATCAAGACGTTCAGCACTTTATGCCTGAAAAGGTTGCTCAATATATTGATGAGATGAGTTTTTACCGATAAACATTTTCCTTAGTAAATTGTAATTTAAATAGAACAACAGTATTGCTATGAAATTACAAATTGAATCCCAACAGCTAGAAGATTATTTAAAGGAAATACCAAACCTTATAGAATTCCACTCCCCTTTGGTTTCTGAAAAGATAAAAGCTATCCAAGCTAAAACTTCTAACAAAAAAGAACAAGCTGAGTTAGCGTTTAAAATTGCAAGAGATGAAATTGCTCACTCTTTTGATAGTCAAAATCTCAGAGTGAGCATAAGTGCGGAAGAAACTCTTAAAAATAAAGATGGAATTTGCTTTGCTAAAGCTCATCTACTAGCTGCTTTATTAAGAGGATTGGAAATTCCAACCGGTTTTTGCTATCAACGCGTACTTAAAAAAGGAAATATAGAGTCTGGCTATGCACTACATGGATTAAATGCCGTTTACTTAAAAGAGATAGGTTGGTTTCGAGTAGATCCAAGAGGGAACAAAGAAGGAATTAATTCGCAATTTACTACGGATGTAGAACAGCTTGCTTATCCCATTCGAAAAGAGCTGGGTGAAATCGATTACCTTAAAGTTTTAACTAACCCACTCCCTTCTGTGATAACTGCAATGAAAAACTCCGCTAACACTCAAGAACTTTTTGATAAACGACCTGAAAGCTTATAAAAAATGTTATTTTGATGCTGCTTATAACAAGCATTAACAATAATAAAAGACGATAAAGCAATAATTACCATATACTTGCAACATGGAAAAGAAAAACAACAATACTTTATTAATACGAATGCTTTCGGCATCTCTATTAATTAGCTTGTTAGTTCTTGCTCCTTGTAAGGTAAGAAATGCGATTGAATCTACTTTTGATTTAGAACAAACAGAAGTTCTTAATAAAAGTGTTACAACGCTTAGTAGTAGTTGCATTGCATCTGTAGAGACTCAACTTATTCAAAATGTCACTTCAACTGAACCTATTTCTACTTTCGCTAAGGGCATTGTTCATTCTGAAGAACGAATTGAAGTATCAAAAACCTCAGAAGAAAACAATAATTATAGCCTAGTAGAAATAAATTCTTTTCAAGCTACTCCCCTTTATATATTGTATCAATCCCTTAAAGTTTATCTGTAATTAGTTTTTCTTCGCAAACAATTGACTCTGTTTTAAACAGATACTATACAACTAATTACAAAACGATAAATTTTAAATCAAATGAAAATAAAAAATGATTCAGGGCTATTGGCTCTGGCTTTAAGACTTGTAGTGGGCTGGACTTATTTTTCAGCTTTCTACCGTAGAACTATTTTAGACAATAAATTAGACCCTGAAGCAGCGGGGTATATTGGAGAAAAGTTTAACCACTTTTTGCCCAATGCACTTGGAATAAAACCCATTATCCAATATTTGGTAGAAAATCCTGATAGCTTATGGGTAGCTATGGTGGCCTTTACTATTATAGAAGGAATTGTAGGGCTATTAATCATGCTGGGCGTCTTCACTCGACTTATGAGCTTAGGGGTTTTCGGATTGGCCATGGGCATCTTATTAGGATCGGGCTGGATTGGAACAACTTGCTTAGATGAATGGCAAATTGGAGCTTTGGGTATTGCCACGGGCTTTGTACTTTTCTTTACAGGAAGCGGAATGTATTCTATAGATAATTACCTGATGAAGAAAAATCATCCAATCACTCAAAAGAAATGGTTTCCCTGGGTAGGCTCAGGAACTTTGCCAATTAAAGAAAGTATTTTCCCTAAAATTGTACTTACTGGTGCACTATTTATTTTTGGATTAACACTATTTACTAACCAAGTATTTCATAATGGTCTATGGGGTAATCTTCACAATAAGTCGGTTAAACCTAAATTAGAAATTACCGAAGGGAAATTTAGCGAAAACACTTTGTCTTTTGATGTATATAGAACTGAAGGCGTAGATGTGTATGGTGCTTGGATTATAGAAGTAAGTTTAGAAGATGAAAGTGGAAAAGAGCTTTTCAAATTAAATAAAGAAGAGTTGGCTTTATTGGATAAGAACAACATAGACAATTACTATGTTGCAAAAGTAAAACCAGGAGCACACAGCTTAATACTCCCCTTAGGTGCTAAAGCAAAAATTACTTTAGACGAGGAGAATATTCAAAGCTTAGCAAGTGGGAATTACACTTTAAAAATTACTGATATTAGCGGTGCTAGTTGGACGCATACCATTAGTAAATAGATATATTTTATCAAATTAAAAGGGCAGCTAAATTAGCTGCCCTTTTTAAATTCTTAAACTTATTTTATCTACTTACAACAAACTTGTTGATTTGTTGCCGCCCATTAGAAGTTCTAACTTTTAACAAGTATATCCCTTCTGTATATGAAGAAACATTAATTTGTTGAATTTTTGAATTGTATTAAAATGCTGAATTAATGTATCTGAAGAAAAATAAATCATGGAGGTGGCAATAATTTGAACGCTGTAAACACCAGGACTTAAATAATAATGAGTACGGAAAGTATCAAAAAATCCCCATTTTGTTGTATAGACAGGGTTTATTATAGGATAGCTGGTATCTATAAAGCCACCCCCATAATTAATAGTTATTCTTACGGTATCCCCTACTGAATAACCTTGTGTATTTCCTCTAATGTTTATCGATACTGGATTATTTTTATAGCAAGAACTATTATGAAATTCTAAAGAATCTAAAGATACTGTTCCTGCCTTAAGACTTAAAATAGAAGCAGAAGCTAACACAAAGAAGGTAAAAAACTCTTCATAATAAGCTAATATTATGGCTCTTAAAACTATATATAAGACATTGAAATATTAAAAGGGCTGTCCTAAACAATCAATTAAATTATTTGGACATTCTCAACTATTTTATAACCAGCTTAAAAAGTGGACCAGCTTAAAAAGTGAAAATAAAAAAGGCCCTCGCAAAACTGCAGGGCCTTTTTAAATGGAAAAAATATCTTTCTATTCAGAAGTTTCTTCTTTAGCTTCTTCTTTTTTCTTATCGAATTTTTTATATCTGTTTTTGAACTTGTCAATTCTACCTGCGGTATCTACTAACTTCATTTTACCTGTATAAAAAGGGTGTGAAGTATAAGAAATATCTAATTTAATCAATGGGTATTCATTCCCATCTTCCCATTTAATCGTTTCTTTACTTTCTGCAGTAGATTTTGATAAAAATGAGTAGTCATTAGACATATCTTTAAAAACTACAGTTCTATAATTTTCTGGGTGAATATCTTTTTTCATTTTTCTTCCTTAAAAAATTGGAGTGCAAATATACAATATTTTAATTTCTTAAAAGCTGTTTGGCCAAATTTATTAAAAAGATTCATCAACAACGGCAAAAAACTGTTTTTTCCAAGAATTACTATTGCTATAACAGCCATAATTCAATAAAATTTCGCAATTTTACATTCCGTTAAAAAATTAGAAATTAAATGTCAAAAGTTCATAACTACAGTGCATGACCCTGCATATTGCCTGATGAAGTTTTCCAAAAAGCTTCGGAAGCGGTTTTAAATTTTCACAATACCGGCTTATCAATTCTTGAAATTTCCCATAGAAGTGATGAATTTGTAGAAGTGATGGAAAAAGCTAGGTCCTTGGTTAAAGAAGTTCTTCATGTCCCAGAGGGATATAGTGTATTATTTTTACAAGGAGGTGCAAGTATGGGCTTTTTAAAGACCGTTTATAATTTTTTACCTCAGGGGGGCACAGCAGCTTATGTTAACACAGGAGCATGGTCTACAAAAGCAATTAAAGAAGTGAAGCCCTTTGGAATTGCAAATGTAATTGCATCCAGTGAAGACCAAGGTTTTAACTATATCCCTAAAGGGTATAGTGTTCCTTCTGATGCTGCATATTTGCACATTACTTCCAACAACACCATTGCAGGTACTCAATTTAAGGCTTTCCCTGAGAGTAGTATTCCGCTTATTTGTGATATGTCTTCTGATATTTTTAGTCAAGAAATAGATGTTTCAAAATTCGACATGATTTATGCGGGTGCACAAAAGAACTTAGGGCCAGCTGGTGCAACTTTATACATCGTAAAAGAAAGTTCTTTGGGTAAAGGAAATTCTCAAATCCCTACCATGTTAGATTTTAGAACACACATTAACAAAGACAGTATGTTTAATACTCCTCCTGTTTTTTCTGTTTACGTCAGCATGCTTACTTTAGAATGGTTAAAATCAAATGGAGGAGTTCCAGCAATAGCCAAAAAGAATCAAGCCAAGGCAGATTTACTTTACAATGAAATTGACAGAAATAGCCTTTTTAAAGGAGTCACTGCTAAAGAAGACCGTTCTAATATGAATGCAACTTTTGTTTTAGAAAATGAAAATTTAAAGTCCAGTTTTGACGCTTTATGGAAAGCGGCAAATATTAACGGAATTAAAGGGCACCGTTCTGTTGGTGGATATAGGGCGTCTATGTATAATGCTTTACCCATTGAAAGTGTTCAAGTATTAGTAGAGGTTATGCAAGATTTTGAAAAAAAGCACGGTTAATTAATAATTAAAATATTTCTTTAATGAAGATATTAGCAAATGATGGAATTGCAAGTTCTGGTAAAATTGCATTAGAAGATGCTGGATTTACTGTTATTACTGAAAGGGTTGAACAAGACCAACTTATCGACCAAATAAACAAAGAAAAATACGAGGTAATTTTAGTACGTTCTGCTACTAAAATTAGAAAAGATGTAATCGATAATTGCCCGAACATTAAAATGATTGGGCGTGGTGGAGTTGGTATGGACAATATAGATGTAGAATACGCAAGATCAAAAGGAATAGATGTATTTAACACTCCTGCTGCGTCTTCGCAATCTGTAGCCGAACTAGTAATGGCACATCTTTTTGGTACAGCAAGATTCCTTTACCAATCCAATAGAGAAATGCCTTCAAAAGGAAGCACCGATTTTAAAGTGCTTAAAAAGAAATATGGAGCAGGATCAGAATTAAGAGGAAAAACTTTAGGTATATACGGATTTGGAAGAATTGGAAAATCTTTAGCATCCTATGCCTTAGGTTGTGGTATGAAAGTTATCACTCACGACAATTCAGAGGGCCCTTTTGACATTAATCTAACTATTGGAGGAAAGAGCATAACTGTTGAAGTTGAAAATTATGCCCTTGATAAATTCTTACGATCTTCAGACATTATCAGCCTACATGTACCTAGCAGTGATCACTACTTAATTGGTGAAAAAGAAATTGAACAACTAAAAGATCAGGTGATATTAATCAATGCAGCTCGCGGAAGTGTAATTGATGAAGAAGCCATTTTAAAAGCGCTAGATAGCGGAAAAATAAGCCACCTTGCACTGGATGTTTATCAAAATGAACCCCAACCAAAAGAAGCACTTTTAAAACATCAAAAAGTTTCCTTAAGCCCTCACATTGGCGCTGC
>CAZKFN010000001.1:77783-83187 GCA_964552035.1 uncultured Flavobacteriales bacterium | reverse complement strand
AGAGCGAATTGGCCTTGAGCTTGCTGAGCATATCATAGCATTTTATAAAAAAAATAAGATTAGCCTAGAAGCAAATAGCTATAATCAATAAAAGGCTAAGTAAATTTTGTTTTTAACTTTTTAAGCAAAAGAAAATTGGCAAACGTTCTACCCTTTAAAGCAATTCGCCCATGTCGCGATAAGGTTCATCTTGTAGCTTCTCGATCCTATATTACTTATAGCACAGAAGAACTAAAAGAAAAATTGGATGGAAATCCATATACTTTCCTCCACATTCTCAACCCAGATTATAAAGCTGAAAATAAAACCGAAGCAAATACTCCGGAGCGATTTAAACTAATTAAACACCGCTTTGAAGATTTTGTAAAAGAACAAATTATTTTACAAGACGATAAACCCTATTACTACATATACAGGCAAATAAAAAATGGCCATCCTTATGTTGGAGTAATTGGAACAGCTTCTATTGAGGACTATGAAAATAAAGTCATTAAAAAACATGAGGCAACTATTTCTAGAAGAGAAGAAGTATTTAAAAAATACCTCAAAACTGTAGAGATTAATGCCGAACCGGTTTGTTTTACTTATGAGAATCACAAAACCATTGACAAGATTACTCAAAAAAAGATTTTGGAAAGACCAGAATATGACTTTACTACCACCAATAAAGTAAGGCATAGCTTTTGGATTATTGAAGATGAAAAAGACATTCAAAAAATTCAACAAGCTTTTCATGAGATTGATGCTTTGTACATTGCCGATGGGCACCATCGTTCGGCTTCTTCGGCTCTCTTGGGAAATGAACTAAAGAAGAATAACCCAAATCACCATGGACAAGAAAAATACAACTTCTTCATGGGAATATTTGTACCAGAAAGTGAGTTGCAAATTTTTGAATTTAATCGACTAGTAACAGATATAGGGGATTTAAGTAAAAAAGATTTCCTTAAAGCCATTGAGAAATCTTTTGAGGTAATATTTGCAAATGAAGACATATTTACACCTAGAAAAATCCACGAAATAGGAATGTATATTGACAGAAAATGGTATTGTTTAATTCCCAAAGAAGGAAGTTTTAACGACAATGACCCCGTTGATAGCCTCGATGTATCTATTTTAACCAATGCACTTTTGGATCCAATTTTGGGAATTAAAGATTTGAGAACGGATGAACGAATATATTTTATGGGAGGACTAGAAGATATTGAAACCCTTAAAAATGATGTTGACAGTGGAAAAGCAAGAGTGGCTTTTACACATTTCCCTGTGAGCATGGAGCAGTTAAAAGCAGTTGCTGACGCTGACGAAATCATGCCACCAAAAAGTACTTGGATTGAACCTAAACTTCGTAGCGGCTTAACTGTTTATAGTATAAGTGAAGAAGAAGTATAATTATGAACATTGCATCAAATTTAAAAAAAATAAATTCAGAAATTGGATCAGCTACTTTGGTTGCCGTTTCTAAAACTAAACCCCTTGAAGCTATTCGGGAAGCTTATGAAGCCGGTCAAAGAATATTTGGGGAAAACCGAGCCCAAGAATTACAACGCAAGGCAGAAGCACTCCCAAAGGATATTGAATGGCATATGATAGGCCACTTACAATCCAATAAGGTGAAATACATTGCTCCTTTTGTAAGCTTAATCCATTCTGTAAACAATTTAAGATTATTAAAAGAAATCAACAAAAGAGCAAAACAAAACGATAAAATAATTAAAGTCTTACTTCAGGCGTTTATTGCTGAAGAAGAAAGTAAATCTGGAATGGAAAAGGAAGAAATTCAACAACTCCTAGAGAACAAAGATTATTCTTCTATGGAGAATATTAGAGTTGTTGGTATGATGGGAATGGCAACCTTTACAGATGATCAAGTAAAGATTAAAAAGGAATTTTCTTACTTAAAAGAAATCTACGATAACATCAAAACTAATTATTTCAAAAATAGAGATGAATTTAATATCCTAAGTATGGGAATGAGTGGGGATTATAAAATTGCACTTGATTGTGGCTCTAATATGGTACGAATAGGTAGCAGCATCTTTGGAGATAGAGAATACAACTAAAAAATATAACATAATACGATAAAAGGAATGACAAAATTTAACCCTTGGCATGATGTCTCTACTGGAGAAAAAGCACCTGAAATAATTAATGGAATCGTTGAAATTCCAACTGGAAGTAGAGCCAAATATGAGTTGGATAAAGACAGCGGTATGCTTATTTTAGATAGGGTTTTATATTCTTCTGTTTATTACCCTGCTAATTACGGTTTTATACCTCAAACTTATGGAGAAGATAACGATCCCCTAGATATCCTCATTCTTTCTCAAATTGAAGTTGTGCCTTTATGTATTGTTCCTGCCAAAGTAATTGGCGTTATGAGTATGATGGATAATGGAGAGGCCGACGATAAAATTATTGCCGTTGCTGAGGGAGATCCTAGCGTCAATCACATTAATAATATTGAAGAATTGCCCAAACATTTTATTTCTGAACTACGTAGCTTTTTTGAAGATTATAAAAAGCTTGAACAAAAAACGGTTATTGTAGAAGAATTTCAAAATAAAGCTACTGCATTACAAATTTTAGAAGATAGTATAAAACGATATAAATTAAAATTTAATAAATAAGCCCTGATTAACTGCTTACTATTCAGTTTTTAATTTCTTAATAATAAATTCTTGGCAAAATAGAAATACATGCCTTAACTTTATACACTATAATTAAGATACCATGCAACAATATCATGATTTACTAAGGCGAATTTTAAACGAAGGTGCCACCAAATCAGATCGTACAGGAACGGGGACCCTCAGCGTTTTTGGTCATCAAATGCGATTTGATTTAAGTGAAGGTTTCCCTTTAATAACAACAAAAAAATTACACCTCCGCTCAATTATACATGAGCTTTTATGGTTCTTAAGTGGGGATACTAACATTCGCTACCTCAAAGAAAATGGAGTGAGTATTTGGGATGAGTGGGCAGATGAAAATGGAGAGTTAGGCCCAGTATATGGTTCACAATGGCGTTCATGGCCAACAATAAATGGTGAACATATAGATCAAATAAAAAACATTATAGACCAAATAAAAAATAACCCAGATTCTAGAAGAATTATTGTAAGTGCATGGAATGTAGGTGAAATTAGTCAAATGGCGCTACCGCCTTGTCATGCTTTTTTCCAGTTTTATGTGGCTGGCGGAAAATTATCCTGTCAATTATATCAAAGAAGTGCCGATACCTTTTTAGGAGTTCCTTTTAACATCGCCTCCTACGCATTATTAACGATGATGGTAGCTCAAGTTTGCAATTTAAAAGTTGGAGATTTTGTTCATACCCTTGGAGATGCACACCTATATTCTAACCATATAGAACAGGCTGAATTGCAACTTAGCAGAGATTTTAGACCTTTGCCTAAAATGAAAATTAATCCTGAAGTTAAGGATATTTTCCAGTTTAAATATGAGGACTTTACATTGGTAAATTATAATCCTCATCCACATATAAAAGCTGTTGTAGCCGTTTAAATTGATTGATAAGATGATTATTTCTCTAGTAGCAGCAGCAACAGAAAACAATGTAATAGGTTTAAAAAACGACCTTCCATGGGATTTACCCAACGATATGAAGTTTTTTGTGCAAACGACAAAAGGACATCATATTTTATCGGGTAGAAAAAATTATTCTGCAACAGGTAAGCTTCTCCCTAATCGCACAAACATTATCATCAGCAGATCGGAAAACTTAAAGATTGAAGGAGCATTTGTTTTTTCTTCAATAGAAGAGGGAATAGCTTTTGCCAAAGAAAGAGGAGAAACTGAACTGATGATTATCGGAGGTGGAGAAATTTATCGTCAAACTATAAAATATGCCGATAAAATTTATCTAACCCGGATTCATACAGAACTTGAAGGAGATACTTATTTCCCTAAAGTTGATGAAAATACTTGGCAATTGATTGAAGAAAAGCACCAACCTGCGGATGACAAGCACCAATACAGCTTTACTTTTTTAACCTATACAAGAAAGAAGTAATATCAAATTAAGAAAGCTTTGAGCTAAAACTAGGCTACCTTTAGCTTTTTTGAAGAAGTTTTTTCAAACTTCTCTTTGGCATATTTTCTAGTAATAATTAGCTCCTCTTTTACTTCCTTACTAGGAATTTCAAACATTGCATCCAGCATTATTGCTTCACAAATAGAACGCAATCCTCTTGCCCCTAATTTATGATCTACTGCTTTTTCAACGATAAAATCTAATGCTTTTTTATCAAAACTCAATTTTACACCATCCATTTCAAACATGTTTATATATTGTTTGATAATAGCATTTTTAGGTTCGGTTAAAATCCTGCGTAAAGCATTTTTTCCTAAAGGATTCAAATAGGTTAAAACAGGTACTCTTCCTATCAATTCAGGTATTAGTCCAAAGCTTCTAATATCATGGGGAGTAATATATTGCAAGAAGTTTTCTTCATCGTAGGTTTCTCCATCTTGTTTACTTTTATACCCAATAGACTGAGTATTTAATCGCTTTGAAATAATTCTTTGTATCCCATCAAAAGCACCTCCACAAATAAATAAAATATTTTGGGTATTGATGGCCACCATTTTTTGATCTGGATGTTTTCTCCCTCCTTGTGGCGGAACATTGATTGTAGCTCCTTCTAATAATTTCAACAAAGCTTGTTGAACACCTTCTCCAGAAACATCTCGAGTAATTGAAGGGTTGTCTGATTTGCGAGCAACCTTATCAATCTCATCGATAAAAACGATGCCTTTTTCAGCTTTCGCAACATCGTAATCCGCTGCTTGCAATAGCCTAGACAATATACTTTCTACATCTTCTCCAACATATCCAGCCTCAGTGAGTACCGTTGCATCAGCAATACAAAAAGGAACTTCTAAAAAGCGGGCAATTGTTTTTGCTAATAAAGTTTTCCCTGTTCCCGTTTCTCCAACTAACATAATATTGGATTTATCTAGCTCTATGTCTTGTTTTTGTCCTTTCGTTATTCGCTTATAATGATTGTAAACTGCAACGGAAAGTACCTTTTTTGCTTCCTCTTGCCCAATAACATATTCATCAAGATGAGCTTTAATCTCCTTGGGTTTTAATAAGGTAAATTTAAAATCATCTGCTATGGATGCTTTAATTTCTTCTTTGACAATTGCATTGGCTTGGGCAATACAACTATCACATATATGCCCTGTTATTCCTGCAATTAAAACATTTGTATCCTTTTTGTCTCTTCCACAAAATGAACATTGTATTTTTTTATTATCACTCATATTTTTAAACGTTATCTATTGTTCAAAAACTGTTAGAAAAGTTTTTAAAACAATCCATCGGCTTGATGAAGATTCAAAATGAATCTCTTTACAAAATTAAGAATTAAATTTA
>CAZKFN010000001.1:41866-77773 GCA_964552035.1 uncultured Flavobacteriales bacterium | reverse complement strand
TGCCATATTCCTTAGCTTCTTTAGCCGACATCCAATAATCCCTATCCGAATCTTTTTCTACTCTTTCAAAGGGTTGTTTGGAATGAGTTGCAATAATATCATACAGCTCTTTTTTCATTTTCAACACTTCTTTTACAGCTATTTCCATATCCGAAGCTTGCCCTTGAGCACCACTCATTGGTTGGTGAATCATCACCCTAGAGTGAGGTAGCGCAGTTCTTTTACCTTCCTGTCCTGCACAAAGTAAAACGGCACCCATTGATGCTGCTATACCTGTACAAATTGTTGCTACATCAGGAGCAATATATTGCATAGTATCATAAATTCCTAGACCCGCATACACAGAACCTCCTGGAGAGTTTAAATAAATCTGAATATCCTTTTTAGCATCAGCTGATTCCAAAAACAACAACTGCGCTTGTATAATATTAGCTACTTGATCATTAATTGCCGTACCTAAAAAGATAATTCTATCCATCATTAAGCGGGAAAACACATCCATTTGCGCAACATTCAATTGACGTTCCTCAATAATATAAGGAGTCATCGATTCAGTGATATAATTATCAACATGCATGCTATTTAAGCCACGATGTTTTGTAGCATAACTTTTAAATTCTTTACTAAAATCCATAGTTTTATTTTTTCTTTTTCTTATCCGCTAATTTAAGAAAATCATCATAGCTAATTTTCTCTTCAGTAATTTTAACTGTTTTATTATACACTTCGCGCAATTTCATATTAGCCAACTGGCTATATATCCCTCTAGCTTCATCTTGATTTTGTAAAACACGCATGGCAGTATTTCTTATATCCTCATCTTCCATCATATTTTGACCCATACCCCCTAATTGCTGACGAACCAAATCCATAGTATGATTAATCATCTCCTCTTGTTCTACTTGAATCTCATGCTCTTTTATCAGCTTATTTTCAATTAGCTGCCAGCGGATTCCCAATGCATAATTCTCATAATCTGCTTCTATATCTTCTTTGGTTGCTCCCTGATTATTTGAAACCAACAACCAGCGTTTTAAAAACTCATCCGGCAACTTTAATTTAGATTTATCCAATAAGTAATCCTGAACATCCCTTTCAAAAAATTGTTCTGAATTTTGGTCTAGTGCATTGTTAATCTCTTTCTTAACTTTCTCTTCTAATGCTTTTTTACTTTTGATGTTATCCTTTCCATAAAGCTTATCAAAAAGATCCTGATTTAATTTAGCAGGTTCCATTCTACTCACTTTTGCAACCGTATATTGAAAAGTTGTTTTTTTATCAGGCAAAAATTGTTGTTCTAATCCTAACCAAGATGCAACATAATTTGGTTCAGCTATTTCTAAAGGTTTAATATCTTTAACAACATCTCCAACTTTTACACCAATAAATGCTTTTTGATCTTTTTCTTTAGCAATCGTTCTGATGTTAAGGACTGTATCATTAGTTATTCCATCTTCTATTATTTTGCCCTTTTCTGTTTGTTGAAACTTCCCATAAAGCATATCTTCTTTTTCTGATATGTCAACATCCACCATTTTACCAAAGCGCATTGCCATTTCATCAATCTGTTCCTTTACCATCTTATCACTCACCTGGATGTCATACTTTTTGAACTTATCGTTTTCGCTCAAGTTAATTTTCACTTCAGGTGATAATCCTATATCATAGGTGAATGTGAATTCTTTTTGATTTTCCCAATCAATTGTTTCTTCCTCTTTTTCAGTAGGCAATGGGTTTCCAAGAATCTCTATTTTCTCCTCTTCTATATAGCTGTACAATTTATCTTGTAGTAACTTATTAACCTCCTCTACCAAAAGACTGGTTCCCACCATCTTCTTTACCATACCCAAAGGAACATGTCCTTTCCTAAAACCTGGCATATTCATTTGTTTACGATAATTTTTTAAAGCTTTGTCAAGTGGATCTTTGTAATCCTCTTCTTTTACTGTGATAATTATCTCTGCATTGAGTTTGTCGATATCCTTTCTTTCTACTTTCATGGAATTGTTTTTAAAAAAAATGGCGTAAAACCTAAACCTTACGCCATTATTTGGTGCGGATGAAGGGAGTCGAACCCCCATGCCTCGCGGCACTAGATCCTAAGTCTAGCGTGTCTACCAATTCCACCACATCCGCATGAACATTTTATGAGCTACTATTTATTAAAAATAGGTGTGCAAAAGTAAGATAATTTTTTAATCCAAAAAAGATAATTTCAATGCAAATGACAAAAAAACTAAACAAAAAACTTTATCCTTAAAAATTGAGCGTTATAATCAATATAACAAGATTAGTTAATACTTAACTATTATTTTTAAATGACCAACCTCTCCTTTCTTATAATTCCATTACTTTTGCAACTTACTTTATGCGATTATCTGATTTAAAAGAACGATATCAAGAGGACTCTAGAGTTTTACGCATTGCCCAACAATTTCGCAATGCGCAGCTTTCTCATGTCCATTTGAAAAATAGCAGCTGCAGCATCAATGCTTTTTTAGCTTATGGAATTTCCAAACAACTCCCCGTTCATCAGTGTTTTATATTGCCCGACAAAGAAGAAGCAGCCTATTTTTTGAATGATTTAGAAGCGCTAGTAGAAGATCGTGCCTTATTTTATCCCAGCTCTTATCGCAGAGCTTATGAAATTGAAGAAACAGATAATGCTAACATTCAACTTAGAGCAGAAGTACTAATGAAAATTGCTGCTCAAGAACAGCAATGTTTTATCATTACCTATCCAGATGCACTTTCAGAATTAGTGGAAAAAGAAGAGGAGAACTTTGAAATAAATGTAGGAGATAAACTAAGCATACCCTTTCTTATTGAAATGTTGAATGCCTTTGAGTTTGAAGCCACCGATTTTGTTGGAGACCCTGGTGAGTTTGCTGTTCGTGGGGGCATCTTAGACATCTACTCTTTTTCGAATGAAAATCCGTATAGAATTGAGTTTTTTGGAGATGAAATCGAATCCATTCGCTTGTTTGATCCTGCAAGCCAACTTTCTATTAATCAGCTAAATAAAATAACTATACTTCCCAACATAAAAAAGAAATTAAAAAAAGAAAATAGCATTACTTTCTTTGATTATCTACCCGACAATACCCTTTATTGGTTTAAGGATTATAGTATTTGTAAGGATAAAATTAAAGCTCAATTTGAAAAAGCTCAACAGGCTTTTGAAAAAATTCAATCTCCTCTAAAACACGATCAAGCTGAAGATTTATTCCTTTCTGAAAATAAATTTTTACACTCCACTCAATATCTTAACAGCATTGAATTTGGGTTGCAAATGCATTTTGATGCCCACTTAAAGATTGATATACAAACTACACCCCAACCAGCATTTAATAAGAATTTTGAACTTTTAAGTCAAAGTTTAACTAAGAATGCAAAAAAAGATTTTGAGAACCTTATTGTTGCCAATAATGCTAAGCAAATTGAACGCATTTATACCATTATTGAAGACTTAAATAAGAAGGATAATTTCAATACTTTACTTTTAACTCTGCATGAAGGCTTTGAAGATGAAGTACAAAAGTTGGCGCTCTACACCGATCATCAAATTTTTGATAGGTATCATAGATTCAGATTAAAAGAAACCTTTAAACAAAAAGACCAAGCTTTAACTCTTAAGGAGTTGCAAAACCTCAGCCCTGGAGATTATATCACACACATCGATCATGGCGTAGGTCAATTTTCTGGACTGGAAAAAATTGATGTGGATGGGAAAACTCAAGAGGCCATACGAATTATA
Organism: uncultured Flavobacteriales bacterium; assembly: GCA_964552035.1. Lineage (GTDB taxonomy): Bacteria > Bacteroidota > Bacteroidia > Flavobacteriales_E > Vicingaceae > CAZKFN01. The sequence goes on along the minus strand of CAZKFN010000001.1, from coordinate 74,016 downwards.
TACAAAAACAATGATTTGTTATATATTAGTATTCATTCTCTACATAGAATTTCTAAATTCGTCAGTAAAGATGGAACTCCTCCTAGAATTGATAAGCTAGGTTCAGATACTTGGAAAAAGCTTAAAAATAAAACCAAAAAAAAGGTCAAAGAAATTGCCTATGACCTCATTAAACTTTATGCCGAGCGAAAAGCAAAAGAGGGCTTTGCATTTTCTCCTGATACTTTTATGCAAACAGAGTTAGAAGCATCCTTTTTATATGAGGACACTCCTGATCAATTGAAAGCTACTCAAGCAGTAAAAGAAGATATGGAATCCACGCAGCCCATGGACAGACTTATATGTGGAGATGTAGGTTTTGGAAAAACCGAAATTGCAGTAAGAGCAGCGTTTAAAGCAGTAGCAGATAGTAAACAAGTTGCAGTTCTGGTTCCTACAACCATTTTAGCTTGGCAGCATTATCAAACCTTTAAAAACCGACTTAAAAAACTCCCTGTCAACATTGATTACATCAATCGGTTTAAAACTAGAAAAGAACAAAATGAAACTCTTAAAAAATTAGCCAATGGAGAAATTGACCTCATTATTGGAACGCATAGGCTAGTTAGCAAAGATGTTAAATTCAAAGATTTAGGCTTGATGATTATTGATGAGGAACAAAAATTTGGAGTAGGCGTAAAAGATAAACTTAAAACAATAAAAGTTAATGTAGATACTCTTACTTTAACTGCTACACCTATTCCTAGAACTTTACAATTCTCTTTAATGCAAGCTAGGGATTTATCGATAATAAATACTCCTCCACCCAACAGACAGCCCATTTTAACCGAGGTGCATACTTTTAGTGAAACTCTGATTCGAGATGCATTAAACTATGAAATTAGTAGAGGTGGGCAAGCATTCTTTATTCACAATCGAGTAGAAAACATTGCTGAAGTAGCAGGTATGATTCAACGACTTTGCCCAGACACTAAAGTTTTAATTGCCCATGGACAAATGAAAGGCGAAGAACTAGAGCATAAAATGATGTCATTTATCAATGGAGAATATGATGTTTTAGTTGCTACTACCATTATAGAAAACGGACTGGATATTCCCAATGCCAATACGATTATAATTAACAATGCGAATAATTTTGGTTTAAGTGATTTGCATCAAATGCGTGGAAGAGTTGGACGATCTAACAAAAAGGCATTTTGTTATCTTTTGGCACCTCCAATGGTTTCACTCACTCCCGAAGCTAGAAAAAGATTGCAAGCTATAGAGCAGTTCTCTGATTTGGGTTCTGGTTTTCAAATCGCTATGAAAGATTTAGATATTCGAGGTGCAGGAAACCTTTTAGGAGCAGATCAATCCGGCTTTATTTCAGAAATTGGTTTTGACACCTATCAAAAAATACTTAACGAAGCCATACAAGAATTAAAAGAAACAGAGTTTAAGGAATTGTATTTGGAGGAAGATAAGGATTTTGTCGAGGATTGCCAGATTGAAACAGATTTAGAAATACTAATTCCAGATTATTATGTTAGTAATATTGAAGAGCGAATTAATCTTTACCGCTCCCTAGATAAATTAGAAGATGAAAAGGACTTAGGAGCCTTTGAAAGTGAGCTAATCGATAGATTTGGGCCGGTTCCAGAGGCTACCATGGAAATGATTCAAGCTCTTCGCTTACGTTGGGTAGGGAAAGAAATTGGCTTAGAAAAAATCGTACTTAAAATGGGTAAAATGATTTGTTACTTTGTTTCTAATCAAGATTCTCCATATTACCAAACGGCTACTTTTACAAGGGTTTTACAATACATTCAGCAAAATCCACAAAAATGTAAATTAAGGGAAAGAAAAGAAAAACTAAGTTTAATTTATGAAAATATAAAAGACATCACTTCAGCTATAAATGCATTAGAAGAAATTCTAGTAAAACAAGAAGTTGCTTAAATATTTAATTGGTCCTAATTGCTTCTACTGGGTCTAATTGACTAGCATTCCAAGCTGGAACAATCCCGGAAATGATTCCTATTGTAACAGAAATCCCCAAACCCATAATAACATTTTCAAGACTCATGCTTATCTGAAAATCAACGTTTTGATTAGAAATTAGAGTTCCTATATAAATCAATAAAAGCCCAAAAGAACCACCAATTAAACAAAGAAAAATAGATTCAAATAAAAATTGAAAAAGGATAAAGTAGTTTTTTGCTCCTATAGATTTTTGAATCCCAATAATACTAGTGCGCTCCTTTACTGAAACAAACATAATGTTAGCAATACTAAAGCCTCCTACAATAATTGAAAATATCCCAATAATAAAACCTGCAAGATGAATGGCAGAAAACATTTGTTCTATATCATTCGTTATCATACTCATTTGATTGAGGGCAAAGTTATCTTCTGCATGAGGTTTTAATTTTCTTAAAGAACGCATAATACTTCTTAATTCATCGATTAATTGCTCATTGCTTATTCCTTCTTTAGCTTTCACCATAATAGAAAGATCGCTGGAATATCGGTTTAATCGATAAAAGTTTGCAGCCATAGTAATGGGCATCAAAATCTTATTATCATTAGAATTTCCAAATAAACTCTCCCCTTCTCTAGCCAAAACTCCAATAACTGTCAACTTGCGGTCTTTAAACTTAACTGATTTCCCAATAGGGTTTTCTCCAGAAAATAGGTTTTCAGCAATATCATAACCTATAATAACTACTGGCCGTCCTGCTCTACTTTCAAGTTCTGTAAAATACCTCCCATTTTGAATATCCAAATTCCAAATATCATCATACTCATGGGTAATGCCTTCCATACTAACATTACCTATATTGTTATTTTTATATTTCAGTTGCCCATTTCCATTTACATTCATTGCTACAGTTTCCGCAGCATTGGACAGCCTTTTGACCATTCTATATTCATTCAAATCAGGATGTGGTCTTCGATTTACTTTCCACCAAGGCTCGTTTTCCCAATCCCAAGAAAATTTTTGAATATAAATAATATCACTCCCAAGAGATTCTATATTTTCTCTTATTTGCCTCTCTAAAGAATCAACTACCGCAAAAACTGAAATCATGGCAAAGATTCCAATTGTAATACCTAAGAGTGATAAAATTGTACGCAACTTATTAGATACTAAGGCATCTATTGCTAAGCGTAAACTTTCTTTTATGAGTTTAAAAATAATCATTCTATGGGTAAAGATAATTCTTCTTTTTAAGAGAAGACTTACCGCTTATCAAATAGAGTTTGAATTGATACATCTCAAAATAATTTTTCATCTAACCTTTTAAAATAAGTTTTTTGAATTATAACAAAGTTCCTCTTAAAACTAAAGCTGCAATACTAAAATAAATAATTAAGCCTGTAACATCTACAAGCGTAGCAACAAAAGGTGCTGAAGAAGTGGCAGGGTCTAATCTTAATTTTTTTAAAACAATGGGAATCATTGATCCGGTTAAGGTTCCCCATAAAACAATGCCTATTAAAGATAAGAAAATAATAAAGGCAATTAAATACCAAAACTCTCCATAATCATACCAATCTAGGTGTTGCCAAATACTTATCCTTAAAAAACCAATTAATCCAAGAATAAAGCCTAGAACTAAGCCCGAAAATATCTCTCTTTTCATTACAAACCACCAATCCTTTAAGGTAATTTCTTTTAAAGATAAAGCGCGAATAATTAATGTTGCTGCTTGGGAACCGCTATTCCCACCACTAGAAATTACTAAAGGAACAAACAAAGCTAAAACTACCGCGGTTGCAATTTCATCTTCAAAAAATCCCATAGCCGTTGCAGTGAGCATCTCTCCAATAAAAAGAATTACCAGCCAAGTTGCCCTCTTCTCTGTCAATCTAAAAAAGCTTGTTTTTACATAGGGGAAATCTAATTCCTCAACACCCCCAAATTTTTGAATTCCCTTGGTTTCCTGACGCTCTGCTACGTCCATAATGTCATCCACCGTAACTACACCCAAAAGGTAATTCTCATCGTCCACTACTGGAATAACTACCCTATCGTATTCCATAAATTTTTCTACAGCCGTACTTTTCGTATCACTAATATTCAAGGATACAAAATCTCCATCCATGAGGTCAGCAATCCTCATTTCTGGAGGATTTAAAACCAACCTTCTCACTTGAATATCGTCCAACAACTTTCCATTGCTCTCTACCACATAGATAACATTGAGTGCTTCAGTATCTTTAAATCTACTTCTAACATACTCCGATGCTTCTCCAATATTCATCTCCTTAGAAATGGTTGCATAGTTGGTATCTACAATACGAGCGACACTATTCTTTGGGTAACCTAAAAAATCTTGAGTTATTTTTCTGTTTTTGGGAGATAATACCCCTAAATATTTTGCACGTTCATTAAGTGGAATGTGAGTAAAAAAATGGGTCCTATCATCACTACTTAAATGGTTTAAAATATAGGACGTGCCTTGTTCAGACACCTCTAAAATCAATTCGTGTTGTAATTGAAAATCAAAGTATCGAAAAGACTGGACCCTTTCCTCATCAGAAAGTTTTAAAAAGTATTCTACAGCTTCTTCTATGGGAAGATTAGTCACCAATTCTGCAAGCTCAGCTGGATGTAAAGTATCCCTACTTTCATTATGTCCTACATCTTTAACCATTCTTTTTTAAATTTATTTATTGTGAAACTTGGAGTTTCTAAAAGCAGTAAGCAGATCTTCCTTATCTTCCTCATTATTAGAAGTAATAACAACTCCAAATTCATAGCCATGAATGGGCGCTCTATAAATAATTTGCTCCATTACATTTTTAGTTGCTTTATCTGAAATGCTAAAACTATAAGTGTGAAAATGAACGCCGTCAATTTCTTCAGAAACTGTTACTGTAGTGTCTATTATAATCCCCTGGGATTCATAAGTTTGATAAATTACATACTTTAATGCTCTTTCATTTTCTTGCCATTCGCCTTGATAGTTCATCTCAAAAGGCTCAATGGTAGATTGAAAAAGATTATACTCTCCCTTTCGAAAGGATATCAAACTCTTGATGTTTACATAATTCATTTGAGGATCTGAAGGGTCTTCTTCCTTATTTTCAATTCGTTCCCAACCTTCCGGTATTTCTATAGTCCAACCTATTTCTGTGTTGTTAAATACTCCATCGTTTATAGAATTAATAGGCGCTTCTATTACAGCAGTTGGTTTTTTTTCTTGCTTTTGCATTTCGTTTGGATCCTTGGATTGGCACGCAATAATGCTGAATGCAAGACAAAATAGTAATAAAGTTATTTTATTCATCATCTCTTGGCTTTCCTTAATACAAAAATACAAAGACCAATGACGAGATGGATAGCTTTAATAAGATTTATCTCTTTATGTATTTAACTTACGCTTTAAAAGCTGGTAATTCTCTTCATCAAAACAAACCAAAAATATGTTTTCCAGACAATTATCTTCTCTTAAAAATTTTGTATTGAAGCGATAACTACCTCAGCAGCTTTTGTTTTAGGATATCCATAAACTCCTGTGCTAATGTTTGGAAAAGCAATGCTTTTACAATGATTCTCTACGGCTAATTTCAAAGAATTTATATAACAATTCTCTAACTTCTCTTTTTCATTGCTATCCCCTCCTTCCCAAATTGGCCCTACGGTATGAATCACAAATTTTGCAGGCAGTTTCCCAGCAGTTGTAATGACAGCTTCTCCAGTTTTACAAGGTCCTTGTCGTTTTACAATTGCTCTGCATTCTTTTAATATTTCAATTCCCCCAGCTTTATGAATAGCCCCATCTACACCACCACCACCTAATAACGAACTATTTGCTGCATTGACAATGGCATTCACTTCTACTTTTGTAATATCTCCTTTTATCAACTTTACTCTTTTTTCCATAATTTTTAATTTATAGTCAACTTATCAGTAATATTTTATCTTTTAGAAAAATATCCAAAAAAATAAATAAAATTGACTATGATTATTAGTTGTTTATTGAAATTTGAAAATATTCTTAATAAAACATCGGAATTGCTTCATATTTAATTGCATAAAGATGTCAATTTGCTTAACATTGTAAGCAAAATATTTCATTGAAATGGGCGAGAGTAGAAAAATTAGAAATGCTTTAATATCAGTATTTTACAAAGACGGGGTCGACAAAATAGCAAAACAACTTAATGAACTAGGGGTTGAAATTTATTCCACAGGTGGGACTCAAGCTTTTATTGAGAAATTAAATATCCCTGTAAATGCTGTTGAAGACTTAACTTCCTATCCTTCCATTTTAGGTGGTCGAGTTAAAACTTTACATCCAAAAGTCTTTGGAGGAATTTTAGCCAGGAGAAGAAATGATCAGGATCAAAAAGAGTTAGCTCAATTTGAAATTCCTGAGTTTGATTTAGTTATTGTAGATTTATATCCTTTTGAAGAAACTGTTGATGGTGGCGGTACAGAAGAAGAAATTATAGAAAAAATTGACATTGGAGGAATTTCTTTAATTCGAGCTGCAGCTAAAAATTACAACGACGTGCTGACCATTTCATCAAGAAATCAGTACCCTGAACTTCATCAACTCTTAAAGGATAAGAAAGGAGAGAGCAACATCGCTGAAAGAAAAGAGTTTGCCCGTAGGGCTTTTGACATCTCTTCGCATTACGATAGTGCAATTTATAATTTCTTCAGTACTGAAGAGGATAAAAGCTTAAAGATAAGTGAGCCAACATACAGTAAGCTGCGGTATGGAGAAAACCCACATCAATCTGCTGCTTTCTATGGAAATCTAGATGAAATCTTTACAAAACTTCATGGGAAAGAGCTCTCTTACAACAATCTTTTAGATGTTGATGCAGCTGTAAATCTTCTACAAGATTTTAAAGACAACTCTCCTACTTTTGCAATTTTAAAACACAATAATGCCTGCGGTTTTGCAATCCGTCCAACCTTAATAGAAGCTTATCAAGCTGCTTTAGCTGGAGACCCTGTTTCTGCTTTTGGTGGAATTTTAATTTGCAATAAAAAGATAGATGTAGCTACTGCTAATGAAGTTAATAAGTTATTTTGCGAAGTAGTTATTGCTCCAGATTTTGAAGCCGAAGCACTAGAAATATTAAAGCAAAAGAAAAATAGAATCTTATTAAAGCAACATCAAGCTGAAATGAGCGAACAACAAGTTCGAACTGCACTCAATGGGTTTTTAGCACAAAAGAAAGACATTCAGACAGAAGAAAAAGAAAACTTTAAAGTTGCTACTCAACTTTCTCCTTCTGAATCAGAAATAAAAGATTTGGCTTTTGCTTCAAAGTTGGTAAAAAACACCAAATCAAATGCTATCGTTTTAGCAAAAGGCAAACAGCTTTTAGCTAGCGGTACCGGTCAAACCTCTAGAGTTGATGCCTTAGAGCAGGCAATTGCAAAAGCGAAACACTTTAACTTTGATTTAGCAGGTGCTGTTATGGCTTCTGATGCATTTTTCCCTTTCCCAGATTGTGTAGAAATTGCAAAGAAAGCAGGCATCACTGCAGTAATACAGCCTGGAGGTTCCATTAAAGACCAAGCTTCTATTGATTATTGCAACAATAATCAAATGGCTATGGTATTTACTGGCGTACGCCATTTTAAACACTAAAAATAAGGAATTGACAAAATGGGATTATTTGATTTTTTCAGCCAAGAGATAGCAATTGACCTAGGAACTGCTAACACCTTAATCATTCACAATGATAAAGTTGTGGTGGACGAACCTTCTATAGTAGCTATTGATAGAAGTACTAAAAAAATTATTGCTGTCGGTAAAAAAGCTATGCAAATGCATGGTAAAACTCATGAAGAAATCAAAACTATAAGGCCATTAAAAGACGGAGTAATTGCCGATTTCCAAGCAGCTGAATTTATGATAAGGGGAATGATCAAAATGATTAACCCAAATAGACGTAGTCTTTTTAAACTCTCTCTAAAAATGGTGATTTGTATTCCTTCAGGAATCACAGAGGTTGAAAAAAGAGCAGTAAAAGATTCCGCTGAACATGCAGGAGCTAAGGAAGTTTATTTAATTCATGAGCCTATGGCTGCAGCAATAGGAATTGGAATTGATATTCTAGAACCCATTGGCAACATGATTATTGATATTGGAGGCGGCACTTCAGAAATCGCAGTAATCGCGCTCGGAGGAATTGTCAGTGACAAATCCATTCGAGTTGGTGGTGATGATTTCTCTAACGACATTATGGATTATATGAGAAGACAGCATAACCTATTAATTGGAGAACGCTCTGCGGAAAGAATTAAAATAGAAGTAGGTTCCGCTTTGCCAGAATTGGAAAATCCACCTAAGGACTACCCTATTCAAGGAAGGGACCTAATGACAGGAACACCTAAAGAAATAAAAGTAAGTTATACAGAAATTGCCCATGCTTTAGACAAATCCATTTCTAAAATTGAAGCTGCTATCCTCAATGCCCTAGAGCTAACCCCTCCAGAACTCTCAGCCGATATTTATAGAACTGGTTTATATTTAGCTGGCGGCGGATCACTTTTAAGAGGCTTGGACCTTCGTATTTCTCAAAAAACAAAACTACCCGTTCATGTCGCTGAGGACCCATTACGTGCAGTAGCTAGAGGAACAGGGATAGCATTAAAGAATGTGAAGAATCTTCCATTTTTAATTTAAAATTATAGGAGTATGTCTCCATGCGAAAATTAATTCGTTTCATAGAAAAAAATTCGTTCTTCTTTCTTTTTTTAATGTTTGAAGTATTTGCCTTCTATTTGCTTTTAAAAGAAAATAGCTTCCAAAGAACTACCTTTTATAACAACATAAATGTCATCAATAATCAACTTCATAACCAATTCTCAAATCTGACAGATTATTTAAATTTAAAGGAAGTTAATTTAGAATTGGCAGAGGAAAATAGACGTTTACGCGAACAACAATTGCGATCCTTCAAAAAGCTAAATACAGGAAATTTCTTAATTAATGACACCATCTATCAACAAAAATATCTTTATACCAAAGGTAAAATCATCAACAATTCCACCAATAAACAAAACAATTACATTACCCTAAATATTGGAAGTAAAGATGGAATTGAAGAAAGCATGGGAGTGGTCTCATCAACAGGCATTGTAGGAATAGTAAAAAGCGTATCTCATAACTTCTCTACTGCCCTTTCTATACTGCACAGTAGCATTAGAATTAGTGTTAAACTTAAAACAAATGATTCTTATGGAATCTTTGGCTCCTTACATTGGGATGGGAAAAATTATCAACAAGGATTAGTAACGGATATCCCGAATCACGTTTTTATAGAAAAAGGAGATACAATAGTTACTTCAGGTTTTTCAGCAATTTTCCCTGAGGGGATTACTGTGGGAACCATTGAAAGCTTTGAAAAGCCTAAAGGAGAAAACTTTTATAAAATTCGTATTAACTTCACAACGAACTTCAAGAATATAAGCCATGTTTATGTTATTAAAAACATACAAAAGAATGAACAAAAGGAATTAGAAGTAAAAGATAAATAACCCATGATTAGATACATCCTATTAACTATATTACAGTTTATCTTCTTGATTATATTACAAACCTTGATTTTGAATAATATTCAATTTTCTGGATATATCAACCCCTATCTATACATCCTCTTCATTTTATGGCTCCCTTTAAAAACTCCAAAATTTCTTTTATTATTCTTGGCATTCTGTTTAGGTTTAGTAGTTGATATCTTTAGCAATACCATTGGAATGCACACAGCAGCAACAGTTTTTTTAGCATTTAGTAGACCTTATATTTTGCAAATTCTTGAACCCCGAGAAGGGTATGAAGTAAACCAAAGTCCCAATATCCAGAATTTTGGTCTAAAATGGTTTACAGCTTATGCGGCAATGTTAACTTTTTTACATCATATCTTTTTATTCTATATTGAAGTCTTTCGTTTTACCGACTTCTTCAGTACCTTTATAAGAGTGATTTTCAGCTGGATTTTTACTATGATTTTAATCATCATAGCACAACATTTTAAATACAATGCTGAGGAGGTAATATGAAACAGCTTGACCCCAGGCAATATGTCATTGGAGGGATTTTTATATTTATAGCCCTTGTCTTTCTAAGCAGATTGTTTTGGATTCAAGTAATTGATACTCACTACAAGCTAGATGCAAGTAATAACGTAAAAAGACACATCATTAAGTACCCCGCAAGAGGTTTGATTTACGATAGAAATAATGAGCTTTTAGTTTACAATGAAGCTGCTTATGACTTAATGGTTATTCCCAACCAACTTTCTAAAGATTTTGATACCACCTCTTTTTGTGATTTACTCGGAATAGATAAGACTTATTTCATTAAAAATATTGACAAAGCAAAAAGCCACTCCTATTATAAAGCTTCTATTTTTCATAAAGAAATTTCCACCTCTGATTATGCTAAAATTCAAGAACAGCTCTATAATTATCCTGCCTTTTATGTTCAAAGAAGAACGCTACGTAAATATCCTCAAAAAACAGCAGCCCACGTTTTAGGTTATGTAGGAGAAGTAAGTCCTAAAATTATAGAAGAGGACCCTTATTATAAATCCGGAGATCATATTGGAATACATGGAATAGAAAAGGAATACGAAGAAGTACTTCGAGGCAAAAGGGGCGTTGAGATTGTCCTAGTAGATGTCTTTAACCGACAAAAAGGTAAATATATGAACGGGCAATATGATTCAACAGCAATTTCTGGAAGTAATTTACAACTAACCCTCGACAATAAACTACAAACTTATGGTGAAGCTTTAATGCAAAACAAAAAAGGGAGTATTGTTGCCATTGACCCCAAAACTGGTGAGATATTAGCTTTAATAAGCGCACCAAATTATGACCCTAATTTGCTTGTTGGACGAACAAGAGGATTTAATTATCAGCAATTAAATATGGATACTCTCAAACCTCTATTCAATAGGGCTCTCATGGCAAAATATCCTCCAGGCTCTATCTTTAAAAGTATTAATGCGCTAATAGGACAAAGTGAAGGAGTATTAAAAGAAGATTCATACTACAGCTGTAATAATGGATTCCATTTTAAAGGTAGAACCGTAAGGTGTCACTCCCACCGATCGCCTGTTAACTTAAGGTATTCCATTGAAACCTCTTGTAATGCCTATTATTGCATAGTGTTCAAATCCATTATAGAAAAATATCCAACTGCAGAAGAAGGCTATAAAGTATGGAGAGACTATCTCTCTAGTTTTGGATTAGACAGAAAAACAGAAATTGACCTCCCTTCTGAAATTAGCGGGAGTGTCCCAGAAGCTGCTTATTATGACCATTACTATCATAAAGGAAATTGGAATGCCAATACCATTCTTTCTCTTGCTATAGGGCAAGGTGAATTAGGATTTACTCCTCTCCAAATGGCTCAAATGACTGCAGCAATCGCTAATAAGGGTTATTATTACACCCCTCATATAATTAAAAAAATAGGGGGCAAGGCTATTGATGAAATAGATTCTACAGTTAAAAAACATGAAATTCCTATTGATAAGAAGTACTTTACTCCAGTTATAGAAGGCATGTATAATGTAGTAGAAAAGGGTACAGGTAGAGCTGCAAAAATAGATTCCATCAAGGTAGGTGGGAAGACGGGCACAATACAAAATCCACATGGAGATGACCATTCCGCTTTTATTGCTTTTGCACCTATAGATAATCCACAAATTGTTATTGCAGTTTATGTGGAAAAAGGAGTTTGGGGCTCTCGTTGGGCTGCTCCTATTGCAGGTTTAATGATTGAAAAATATCTTACTGATTCCATTAGTGATAATAAAAAATGGATTGAAAGGAATATGTTAGAAGGAGACTTAATTACTGCAAAGGAGAAGAGAAATGAGGAGTAAAACAACTGTCCAAAGTATCGATTGGTTTTTGGTATTATTATACCTAGTCTTAGTTACTTTAGGTTGGCTAAATATATATGCTGCGGTTTATAATGAAGATTTCCAAAGCATTTTCGACACCTCCCAGCGCTATGGACAACAACTTATTTGGATTGGTAGCTCTATCGTTATTGCTGCAATTATTTTATTAATTGATGAACGTTTTTTTTCAACTTTTGGGTATCTTATTTATGGAATAATCCTTGCCTTATTAATTGTCGTCATCTTTGTAGGAATGGAAACTAAAGGAGCTACAGCTTGGTTTTCTATAAGAGGATTTAAAATTCAACCTTCAGAATTCTCAAAGTTTGCAACTAATCTTGCTTTGGCTAAATATCTAAGCGATATAAGTACAAAAGCAAGAGATTTTAAGACAAAAGTTTTAGCCCTAATAATTATTGCCTTGCCTGCTCTTATTATTTTGCTACAAAATGATACGGGGTCAGCATTAGTTTATGGCTCATTTATCTTAGTATTATACAGAGAAGGAATGCCCGGATACATTTTACTTTATGGCTTATTAATTGTATTTCTGTTTATTCTAACCCTTTATTTTCAAAATATAAGTTCTATTATTTTTAACATAGAAATCAGCGGTAGCTATATAATTATTATAGGCAGTTTAATAGTTTTATTAATAGTCTATTACTTTAATCGAAAAAGAAAGAAAATAATCCTGCCGCTCGTTGTTATTTTAATAAGCACGATTGGCGTTGTAAAAAGCGTTGATTATGTATTTAACGAAATACTTAGCCCTCATCAATCAGAAAGAATCAATATTCTTTTAGGTATAGAATCAGATCCCCATGGAGCAGGATATAATGTAAATCAATCTCTTATTGCTATTGGGTCTGGAGGAGTATGGGGAAAAGGGTATTTAGAAGGAACACAAACGAAATATGATTTTGTCCCAGAACAAAGTACCGATTTTATTTTTTGTACGATTGGTGAAGAATGGGGTTTTGCAGGTAGTTTTATCTTAATTGCCCTTTTTATGACCCTATTTTTAAGAATTATATTCCTCTGTAATAGACAGCGATCCGACTTTGCGAGAATATATGGCTATGGAGTTGCAGCTATCCTGTTTTTTCACTTTGCCATAAATATAGGAATGACTATTGGATTAGTTCCTGTAATTGGGATTCCGTTGCCTTTTTTTAGTTATGGAGGCTCTTCTTTATGGGCTTTTACTATATTATTATTTGTGTTTATAAAAATGGATGCCGATCGTATGGAAATACTTTAATCTACTTGAATTTTATTTAAAATACACATTAAATAAATTTTTAAAATAGGGATTAGGAATAATATCTCTAACAAATGCAACCAAAAAGCATTTCGAACCGTCAATATATAACGTAAAACAAAAGAAAAAGGGCGAAGGAATTGTAAAAAATTATAATTTTACGTTTCTTTACATATTCCATGAGTTTATTTAAATTTTATTTAATGAAAAATTTTACATTAAACATATTAATTGGCTGTCTGCTTGCCATATTCACTCCAAATTTTGCAAAAGCTCAATTAAATTTAGGCAACCCCCCTCCACCCTGGGCTGCAGGACAAATATCTTTAGAATTTGTTGGAGATGAAGAAAACAGTTGTGATGATAAAGAAACCCCATATACAATTACTTTACAGCACTATAGGGATTATACATCAACCAACCTTCCTTGGCCTAACGCAATTGATGTTGTAGTTCGAAGTAGAGACCTAGATATTGAGGAAATTGTTACGCTTAGCGTTAAAAGAGAAATGGGTCAAATATCCCAATATTGTTTAAATGGAAACCCTGTTGCTACTGAAGGTGCTTGGTATTCTAATCGAAACCCTTTTAACTTTAAACGAGCTGAAGATTGGGAAATTCTAACTTATGGGGAAATTAGATCGACAGAATATTTAAATATCCTCCCTGGACAAACCTTTTCAATAAAAACTACTTTAAACAATAAACCCTGCGGATCAGTTGAATTCGAAGGAAAAACTTATGTGAATAAAGCCCCAACAAGTACGCCATATTATATTCAACCTCATCCAGTAATTTCATTTTGCTCTGGTATAAATAAACGATATGATTATGGGTTCCCCGTTGAAGACGTTGACGGTGATCGCATCACTTTTAGATTATCACCTGCTACCAATATAGAGTTAGGTGCTCTACATTATGAAGGATTATTCTCTGGACAAATCCCCTTTCCTTCTTCTAGCTTTATAAGCTTAGCTGAAAACGGTGTACTTTCCTTTACTCCAAGTATTAGATTCTCAGCATTGGCTGCCGTTCAAGTAGTAGAAACAAGACCCTACTATAGATTAAGAACTGTAAATAATGAAACTGTACTTGACCAATCATCCGTCGTTGTTTCTATTACTCAAAGAGAAATGCGAGTAATATTTGACAACAATTGTAACAAAAGACTCCCTGAATTTGAAGGAGTAGAAAAAAGAATAGATAAACAATCTGGACAAACGGTATACGACTCAAGATACAATGCCCTAGAAGATGCCTATGAATTTGATTGTGCAACTACAGAAATGATTTTTAATTTATCTGAGCCTATGTTTTGTAATACGCTAGATAAAAATGATTTTAGAATTGCTCTTACTTATGATAATATCGACTCCGTTATTAATGCTATAGATGCAGTAACTGCAACAAACTGTATAAATAATGAGTTTGACCAAATTATTATAAACCTTCATGACCCAATTGGGCCGGGTAGATACAACCTCTTCTTTAAGTATGGAAGCAATGATTCAACAACAATATTAAACAAATGTGATTTCTCACTCCCAATTAATGAACCTTGGGCTAAAATTTATGTAAACACGAATTTTACTTACGATCACCCTAAAGATGAATATGTTTATTGTGATCCTGCTGATGAAATCCCTATAGCTAAAGCAGTCAAACCTGGTGGCAACTTAAAACCTCCTGCTAGAGTTTTCTATACTTGGAAGAAACAACCTCAAAATCCACGCTCAGAAGCGGATACTGTTTTTGCTGAAGATGCAATAATTATTGATGGTGAAAGAGGCTCAGAATGGGAAGTTTATGCCGATGATGACCCCTATTCAGACCAAACCGATGAAATTTGGGAAATCGGAGTAGGTTTTGACTATAGTATTTATGACCCATTTACAGGAGATACTCTAAATAAGAAAATTTGTTATGATACAGATAGGTTTAGAGTTATACGCTATAAAAACCCTCCAGTTGAAATTCCAGATTATGACCTTTGTCCTGAAGATGATTGGCCTACAGTTGACTTAGATTCTATGGTACAACTATACAATGCCAAAGTTGATGATTTCGTGTGGAAAAGCTTTATGCAGTTTCCTAAAGACTTCCTCCCAGCTGATGATTTGGCACACGATAGCCTATGGTCTATAACTAGAGCTGGATATTCAACATTTACTACGCCTGGAGCTATGACAAATCGTTTTAATTACTTTGCCTCTCTTGTTCCTTTAGAAATAAATGGACACATCTGTTATGAAAAGGATACCTTTATCGTTATTAAAGAAGATGCTAAAGCAAACATTGGAAATGATACTTTAATATGCCCTGGCGAACAATTTGTTCTAAGAAATAACTATGATTACTTATTTCCTGATAGTATGTCTTATCGTTGGTTTATTGATGATAACTTAATTGCTGACAATACTTCAGACACCATAATGATTACAGTTTCAGGTGTTTATAAACTTGAAGTTACTAAACGAACGATTGTAAACTCCGTATGTATAGGTTATGATTCAGTTAAAATTGAAATTGCAGATAGTCTTTATGCACCTTTAGTACATTGTTTATCCGTCACCTTTAAAGATGGCGTTGTTCAACAAAAATTTGGAGCTACAATGGTAGAAGGAGCAAGTGGTTATGAAATTAGAAGCATTGATCCAAATAGTGGAAGAGTTAGTGAATGGATGAAAGTAACAGGAGATTGGGGAATGCATCACACCCTGAAAGGTGCTCAATTACAAGCTCAATTTAGAGCTGTTAATTACAAAGTGCCCGAAGATGCCCCTTGTCGTTATGGCCCTATATCAGATACAGCAAAAGCTTGTGAAATTGAAGTAAAGCCTATTAATGTATTTACTCCAAATGGAGATGGAATTAATGATTTCCTTGATTTTGATTTATTGGAGTTATTCCCTGGCAGTAAATTACAAGTGTATAATCGCTATGGTAAACTAATATATGAAGACAATGATTATTATAACGATTGGGATGGTGGAAAACATCCAGCAGGTACCTACTTCTATATTCTAGAAGTGAATGATCCTGAAAATAGACACGGTGTCTATAAAGGAAACTTTACCATAATACGAGATTAAAATAATTCATTTTTTGAATAGCTTAACAAGGCCCTTCTTTTCCCAAGAAGGGCTTTTATATATTAAAACTTAATTGTAGTGCAAATCATTGAACAACTAAATAATACAGATAAGACCTTGTTTTCATTTGAAATTTTACCTCCTTTAAAAGGTAAGAGTATCAATTCAATTTATGAGAGCATAGAACCCCTATTAGAATATAAACCGGCCTTCGTAAATGTCACCTATCACAGAGAACAATTTATATATAAAAAAAGGGAAAAGGGATATTTAGAGAAGATTGCCATAAAAAGACGCCCTGGAACTGTTGGAATTTGTGCAGCAATTAAAAACAAATACAATATAGAAACCATACCTCACTTAATATGTGGGGGCTTTACCAAAGAAGAAACTGAAAACGCTTTAATTGATTTACATTTCTTAGGAATTAACAATGTTCTCGCCTTAAGGGGTGACCCAATTAAAACAGAGCCACATTTTATTCCCGAAGTAGGAGGAAACAAATATGCTGTTGATCTTGTCAATCAGATAGTCAACTTAAATAATGGGAATTATATAGATGAAAACATAGAAAATGCAACACCAACAAACTTTTCAATCGGTGTTGCCGGCTATCCAGAGAAGCATTTCGAAGCTCCAAATATGAAAACAGATATCAAAAGGTTAAAGGAAAAAATAGATGCAGGAGCTCATTATATTGTTACTCAGCTTATATACGATAACCAAAAGTTTTTTAATTATGTTAAACTTTGTAGAGATTCTGGAATAGAAGTACCAATTATTCCAGGGATTAAACCCATAGAGTTATTAAGGCATATTACTTTTCTTCCTAAGTTTTTTCACATTGATCTACCAGAAACTTTAACAAATCAACTAGAAAAATGTAAAAGTGATGAAGAAGTTAGAAAAGTCGGTATAAAATGGGCCATTCAACAATCAAAAGAGTTGATTGACTTTGGTGTGCCTTGTATTCACTATTATACTATGGGAAAATCCACCGCTGTCAAAGAAATTGCTGAAGCAGTTTTTAAGCAAAATAATTAGAAACCTAGCTAATAACTTTTTTAGCTATAGCCGCCAATTCATCTTGGCTTAAATTAAGCTTAGGACGTGCAAAATTAATATCCTCTACTTCATTAATAGGAATAAGGTGAATATGCGTATGCGCGACTTCTAAACCAACTACAGCAATCCCTATTCGTTTACAAGGTATTTTGGATTCGATTTGCAATGCAACCTTTTTTGCAAACTCCCATAACTGGATATAAGCGTCATTTTCAATATCAAATATATAATCTATCTCTTTTTTAGGAATAACTAAAGTATGACCTTCAACCAAGGGGGCTATATCTAAAAAGGCATAATGATGTTCATCTTCTGCAATTTTATGTGAAGGAAGTGACCCATTTAGGATTTTTGTAAATATAGTTGACATTATCTACCGATTTCAATAATCTCGAATCTCATTTTCCCAGAGGGTACTTGAACTTCGGCTACATCACCTACCTTCTTGCCCAAAAGCCCCTTTGCAATAGGAGAATGTACGGAAATTTTCTTTTCTCTAACATTTGCTTCTTTCTCAGATACTATGGTATATTCCATAACCACTCCTTTATCAATATTCTTGATTTTAACTTTAGATAAAATTAAAACCTTAGAAGTATCTAGTTCAGATTCATCGACAATTCTTGAATTAGCAATAAGAGATTCTAGTTTATTTATCTTTAATTCTAAAAGCCCTTGAGCCTCCTTAGCAGCATCATATTCAGCATTTTCAGATAAATCTCCTTTATCTCTTGCATCAGCAATTTGTTGGGAAATAGCAGGACGTTGAACAGTTTTTAATTCTTTCAACTCAGCCTTTAACTTCTGCAATCCTTCCTCTGTAAAATAGTTAATTTGTGACATAATTATTATTATTTACTTATACAGTAAACTTAAAAAGAGAATCCCTACAATGGGATTCTCTCCAAGAAAGCTATTTGTAAATTTTTTAGAAATCTAAGTGAATGCCAATTATATTGGTTCCACCAAAAACTCTTGTTGTTTGATACGAATAATCAATACCAATATTAGTACTTTCTGAAATTGGATAAGATATAGTTGCCCCAAAAGTTAATCCCCTAGCAGCAGTTTTTGCTGCTTCTTCGTCCATTACTTTTGATTCGTAAATATAACCTCCTCTAACCATAAACATTTCCTTAAAAGCATATTCTGCTCCAAATCTTATTTGGTCTTTTGTAAAAGAATTTGACGTAAAGTTACCTGCCAATGTCAATCTATGGTCGGATAATTCTTCTTCTTCAGCATCGACATCTCTGGCTAAATAAAAGTCATAGGATAGGCCTATATTTACTAATGAAGGTAATTCAAATTCATTAGATCTTTGAGAGATTGTAAGGTTTTTGCCGGAAGAAGGCTCCTCATATCTATCCGAGAGTCCACTTCCAGAATATTTAGCAGTTGGTCCCACATTTCTTAGAGCAATACCAAATTTTAATTGTTTCCTTTTCCCAGTAACATAGTTCACACCCGCATCAACAGCTACCCCAGTAGCAGAAACATTTGCAATAGATTGGTTAACCATTTTTACTACAAGTCCACCACTAATGGTATTGGAAAACTTTTTAGAATAAGCTAGTCCAATATTTAAGTAATTTGGTTTAAAAGTTCCCAATCCACCATCAGGGTTATCAACTGTAGTTACGTCAATTTCACCAAAACCCATAGACATGATTGAAACACCAAGTACTCCTTCACTCGATCCCACTTTTTGGGCAAAACCTATGGTATTAATTTTTATACCCGTACCACTTAAATAAGAAGCATTTGCAAACCTAATAGAAGTGTTTTTAGTGTAGGCCAATCCAGCCACATTTAAATTCATTGCTTCTATTCCCTGCGCATTTGCTGTATTAGCTCCACCCCAACCTGAACTACCAGCCCAGGGGTTAATAAGTAATTCTGAGGCTCCAGCTTCACCAGCACGATCTTCATTACCGGCAAAAGCAACAGTACTGAACAACAAGGCGAAGGCTAAAATTCCTGACTTTATATTTTTCATAAAACTTATCATTTTAATTTTAGAAGTTATTTAAATCAACAGGTCTCATAATTCCAAACCATTTTAATATTTTTTCTCCTGCCCCTGGAACATCAATATGTATAATATATACTCCACTTGCTATTGGAATACCAAAATGGTTCTTTAAATCCCAATCCAAATAATTAGTAGGATCCGATTTTTTATATTCCCTAATTAATGTTCCAGAAACATTATAAATTCTAATGTTACAACGTTCTGGTAAATTAATAATCTTTGCTACATTATCTAATGAAGTACCCTCATATTCTGAAATAGCATAATAAGGATTTGGAACTATGTTTATATCTTCTATAGCTTCTTTAAGTGTAGAAAGCTGAGACTTTTTAACCGCTATTCCTTTTGTTTCAAAAGCATATACTGGTCGACCCTCATTTTCTAACTTAGGATTCCCAATATTTGTAATCAAAGTATCATAAGGTCTAGTTACATTAAGATATACATAAGCATCAGTTTCTAACAACTCTTTCCCTTCCACTAGAATTGGAATATTTACCCAGTTACAAGCCCTATAAGCAAATGGCATTGTATTAGTAGTAGATAAAAGCTCCTTCAGCCTTTTACCATTATCATAATTTGGCATAGATAATTGCTCTGGGAGATTCTCTTCTTTTAATGTTTTTCTAAAGACATAAGTAACGTGCTTACCACCCCAAACTAAGTTACCAGGTAGTGTTCCTGTTCTTATCGTTGAAGTAGGATTCCAAATCATATCAGCACCGTTGCTCACCCCATAATAACTATCTTCTCCATAAGCCATATTTAAACGTTCACCCGTCTCCATATTGATAGCATAACCTGGAAACCAACCCATACCAACAGAGTCAATATAAGATGGACTATTCGGATTATTTAAATCTACCGGATCACCTGGTCTCCATTGGTTTCCATCTTTATCTACAGAACCAATGGTTCTTTTGTTATACTTTGCATCTCCATTAATTGCATTGGTAGAAGTTTCTTGTAATTCTATTACTGGACATCTTGTCCATTTGGATTTATCTTTAGTATATACAATTACAGTAGAGTTTAAATATTCCAATTTTGAATTCTGTACAGAGGATTGGTTATATCCGGGTTTGTTCTTTAACAAACGGTCATTTGTTCCTAAGCCATAACCCACAAGAGCATATGGAGACCATCTACCCCCTAATATATTTTCAAAATCTTCATTAGGATCAATATAATCTCCAGATGATGTTTTTCTATCGTTATACTCAGATTGACTTCCAGCATCAGAGTCAACTGTCCCAGATAAAATCCAGTTATACTCATCTTCTCCATCCCCATCGGGAATACCAGTTAACCAAGCTTTAGTAGAATCTTCAAATATCATTCTTGAAGTAATATAACCGTTTTTATTATTTAAATCTTTACCCGGTTTTTTAGTCTGTTCAATTAAGATAGACAAACCCCAAT
Organism: uncultured Flavobacteriales bacterium; assembly: GCA_964552035.1. GTDB lineage: Bacteria > Bacteroidota > Bacteroidia > Flavobacteriales_E > Vicingaceae > CAZKFN01. The sequence goes on along the minus strand of CAZKFN010000001.1, from coordinate 53,264 downwards.
TAGGTTCAAATAATAATTGTTCTGTACGTGTTTTTATTGTATTTGTTGAATATACAGTGTCTCCACCTTCTTTCCATATCATCCATTTGGCATTATCTGTAACCACAGCTTCGCCTGTACTTAAATTATCATCAAGCATTTTAAAGTAGAATTTTCCATCTACTAAGTTTAAAGGATCAGCTACCTTAACAGTAATTGGTCCTCTTCCTTTTTTATAGGTGAGTTCTACTGGGTTTTTACCAGTTTCCCAATCCTTATCATTTAATAGGCGCTCTAAGGTTTGGTTAGACAATTCAACAGCATGATTACCATTTCCTTGCCCTTGTAATCTTGTAATTTCAACTAAATCTCCATAATTTGAGTTTTGTTTTGTACCCCTTCCTTCTGGACGAACATCGTGCGGGATAGCTGATACAGCTTGAATAGATCCTCCATCTGCAGATTTACGGCTTGCTAAATAAGGTCTCTTTTGTCCATCATAAGCTCCAGCTAAAGGATTATCTAAATCAGGTGCTTGATCTTGAACGTAAGGCTTAAACTCATTATATGCATAAGCAATAGCGATATAGTAATAAGTTTTATAATTTACTAAATCTGTTTGTGATTGAGCAAATAAATCTTCCGTAACTCTATAGCTATGAATAATTCCTTCATTAGATCCATCCACCATTTTTTGAGGTATACTTGCATTCAGCCCTTCATCGAAAGTAAAGTTTGTAAGCTTAGTTACTCCATCTTGAATATCACACTGAAAAACTAAACGAGCTAAAGAGGGGTCGTATATTTGAGAAACAGATACATCTGCTCTTCTTAATTGAAAAACCTGATATCCCTGAAATTTATAAGTATTATCATATTCAATTGGAGGGTTCATATTTAACAAAGTATCCGGTGTAATAATATTTGGGTCAACCTCCTCATAATCTTCATTCGCATTGTTTGAAGAAGGCGGATTTGTTAAATATAAAATCAATTCTTGATTAAGTTCTTGAATCTCTAGTACTGGTGCATCCGGACCATTTAGAACTTGGAAGCAGTTGTCAAATAATGCTTGAGCTTTATCGTCTGCATTAAAAGCTTTCTCAATTGAAGCCTGAACTCCTCCACTTTCTGCTTGTCCAAACACAACTCCAACAGTAATATCATTTACGTTACCAGGTTCAAGTGTAAAAGGTCCTGCAGATTGCAAGAACCGACGATCCCCCGGATCATTTCTTTTTGCTCCACCCGTATTTATTTCTGTCCAATTTGTGTTGGCTGGAACAGTAGTAATTCCATTTTTATCAGTTGTACCCCAATGTAAAGGGTCACTTTTACCTGGAAACATAAAATAGGTCTCTATATTTTCAACTCCATCTCCATTATAACCATTACCACCATGTCTCATTCTTTGACCGTTCTTCCAAATTCCTCTCATATAGTTATAATAGTGAATTGCTAACTCAGGGTCGCCATTCTGTGAGGTAGAGTTGTTATAGTATACAAAACGACGCATACCAAAGCGTTCATTATCAATTATACCGTCTCCATAACCAAGGCCATTTAATGCTTCTCCTGGACCAATTCCAACTTCATTATCAATACCATCGGCATCTTGATAAGGTCCTTCAAAGAAGTCAATTCCAATAACAGCAGGTGTTGAACCATATCCTTTTTCTCCTGAGTAATCTGGATCAAAATCATCACCGTTATAACAATAACCAAATCCTCTTTGTACATCGCAACCTACATAATCATCAAAAGGATATCCTAAATCTGGATCAACATAACTTGCAAAATAAGTATCCGTTAAAGTAAAAGTTGAACGGTTGATTAACTCAAAGTTGTAAAAAGTCATGTCGTTAATTTCATCATTGGTAGCAAAAGCAAAAGCTTGAGCATGAATTTCCATACCAATTGGAGGTGCTTTAGACTCTGAGTGTAAGTTTCCTTTATCGTTAAATATCCACCAGAATGTTTTATCCCCAAATAAAGGCCTAGTTGCACTCTCTCCTCTATTCACACGTGGAGCACGACAATCTACCGATCCATTTTCATTCAACAAACTATCTGGAATAAAGTTATTAAATCCACTACCTAAGTCATAGTAAGGATAATCTCCATCTCTATAATCATAAAATCCATCTCCATTAACATCCACATAAGGTGCAATTCTTGAAGCTTGTCCTTTTGCTACATTCCCATTACCAGGCCATTCCTTAATGCTTTTAGGAACTTCATATCCATCAGGATAATCTTCACCAACAGTACCTGCATCTACTGATTGTCTATAAAGTACAAACTCTAAAACTTCTTGTTTGCTAATTTCAAAAAAACGATCCCATTCATCACATGTTTCGGCGTTAATTTCTGCAGTTCCTGTAGTATCAAGTGGCCCGGTATAATAGTCTACACCAGAACCAAACTTACTTACAGCCGCTTTTAACTGACCGTTAACATCTGTTCCTCCAAGCCAGAGTCCCCCTGCATAAAGTGCATAGGAGTTAGACCCTTTAGGTACTTCATAGTCTGCTCTTCTATTGGGCCTATCTTGCCACCAAAGCCCACCTGTTTCAATTCTTGTTCTAACATTATTAAACTCAAGATAAGCAATTTCATTTGCAGCAGTACAACCAGCAGCTAGGCTTGGTCTGTCAAGTTTTTTACTACTATCTGAGCTCTTTTCTGGAGCAACGCCAAAAACGGTCAGACTTGCAAATGCAAAAACTACTAATGATATACTTTTTCTCAATCTCATAGTACTATATTAATTAAAGTTCTTTTTATCTTCTTCTAAAAAGTTAAGTTAACACCTAATCTAATTCTACGTGGCAACTCATAGTTATACATGTTATGCAATCTCAATGCATACTGATCTCTGTAGGATTGTTCATTAAACTGTCCTCTAATTTCATCTTGAAATCTTGCAGAAGTTAAATAACCATCATCATCAGCATTTCCTGTATAAGCATAAACACTTCTAATATTTTTATTATTTAATACGTTCAACACTTGTAAGTAAACAGTTAAATTGGATGTTTTCTTACCATTTTTCCAAAGCTTTTGGTTTTCTTCCGAATCGTTACCCCACTTCAATAAAAAGTTTTTATCTAGCCTTGCATCTACTCTTAAGGTCCAAGGTAAACGAGATCCGTTAACATCTCCAATTACGGTTGACTGATATTGTCCCCCACCCATATTTTCACTGTTATTGGCTGCTGCTCTAGCGGTATATGGCGAACCAGAGCTTCCAATAAATTGAACATTTAATCCTGCATTTTCTAAAATATTTTTGCCGTTAACTTTTGGCCCATTATAAGCTCTTCCACTAGCATAACGATAATCTAATGAAGCGGTCAACTGGTGACGTCTATCAAAGCTATAAGGGAAAATTGTTCTCAAGTTGGGTTGTCCAGAGTTCACTAAGTTTAAGGATGTTAAAGAGCCTGAACCTGTACCCTCAGCAAACTGAAGGGTATAGTTAACTCTTAACATAATGTTTTTAACTCTTCTTAAATCATAATTAAATGTAAATCCTTTAACAGTTCCAAAATCTTGATTTCCATAAGTTAAATAATCAGAGGGAAAAACACCTACTCTTCTTATCACCTGAATTTCATCTCTTTGCTCTCTATAATAAGTGGATAAGGAAAGAGCGGAATTTTCGGTTAACTTTTGTTTAAATCCAATTTCATAAGTAATTGTTTTCGTTGGCTTTAAACTTGGATTCGATAATATACGATTATGAGATTGAATATAAATAACATCAATTGGATTCAATACAATGTTCCTTGGTCTTTGTGTCAAGATGTCGTAGTTAGCATAAAAGGTTGCCTCATCCGAGATAGGGAAAGAAAACGAAATTCTTGGCATTAAGGTGTATTGTGGATCATAATCTTTAAAAGACTCTGTTGTCATATCTCGACTTAGTGTTCTTTTTGAAGGGTCTTTTAACCATGGAGCTATTACAGAACCTGCTTGTAAAACAGAAGGATCATTCAACTCAGCACCACTAGCACTATAAAAGTTATCTGTACTAGGGTTTCTAAATCCAATAATATTATCCTTAGAAGGATTATCTATATCTGAGACATAAACTACAAAGTCATCTCCAATATTCGAAGGGATAGCTGCACCTAAGTTTTTTGCATATGCTGCATCTTGAGTTGGTAAGAAAGAATATTGGTCTTTCATAACCGGTTGATTGGCATCAAATCTATCTAATCTCAGTCCTAATCTAAAAATTAGATCCTCATAAGAAAATTTATCTTCTATATAACCAGCAATATAAATAGGTTGATAAGCGCCAATTGGCCTAGTTTTATAAGTAAAGCCATCTTCAGTGGTTTCTTCATTAAAGAAATCATCTAAGGATGGATTAGAAGTTGTTTTATTTCCTAAATGATCGTAACCTATATAACTTAAATTAACACCATTTGAAGGGTTGATAAGTTGTTCTGGAGAAAAGTACTCCAATTTATATACATCGATGTCATAATTATCAAAATCTATAAAATCAGAACCATAAGGGTCTAAGCCAAGTGCCTTTCTCATATTGATTGCAAAAAAGGAAGGCTCTCCAGTATTTAGTCTTTCATAGTTTATAGTAGGATATGACCCATCCCAATCAATGGTATAATTATCTTTATCTAGCTGTTCTATGTGTGTATTAACCGTACCTCTACCCAATTGCCAAAGTGCCATTGGTGCTAACCCATAGCTTCTTTGTACTCTTTGTTCATATTCAAATCCTAACATTATTGTATGGTCTCCAATATCCGCTGAACCCATACCACTAATACGGTACTGTTCGTTTTCAGATTTCGAATAAGAATTATAAGGTGTTCCTGGCGCAGACCAAAGGTTGTATACGTTTCCTTGAATAGAACTACCATTAACTAATCCACCAAATCCTTCTACTAACTCACGAGTTGTATACACCTCGGGGAATTGATCTCTAAAGCTATAAAAAGTAGAGGTATAATTAGCCAGTTCAGGATTTGTTGATGCTGGCGTAAAATTATAAGCAATTGGCCTATTAAAGGTAGTTAATTCATAAGGGTTTTGATAAAATACTCCATCTAATTCAACATATCCTTGCTTTTGAGCATAGGATGGCTCAGTTATAGCCTCAAATTTCCCGATATGTCCATATTTAAAGAAATCATCTCTATGGCGACTATCTTCTAGAACACTACCGTATTTTGAATAGTCAGCTTGTAATGAGAAAAAGGCATTTCTTATTAAGGATTTATTCTTTCTTGATGATTCAATTGACTCGTCATCATTAATTTCATTATTTTTAAATCGGTGAGTAAATCTACCATAAACCCTGTATTCCGTTGAACTTGAATAAGGGTTATTCATATAATTATATAGCTGAAAATCACGCACATCTGAATGCCCACTTCCTAGGTTAAAAGAACCTCCAAAAGAAAGTGCACTTACATCATTAATGTTATAATCTACTTTACCATTTAATACTAAGGACTGAGAAGCTACATTACGCAGGAAATCTATTTCTTCAAAATCATTCATAGTTAACATTTCTGAGGTTTTAAACACTCCTGTTCCTGTGCCGTAAGTAAACAATGGCCTTTGTGTAATTTCTGCTTCAACCTCGTCTTTTGCTTTAAAAATAGGTACTGCAGAAGGTCTTGGGTTAACACTATGTCTAAGTTCTCCTGATACTAAGAAGCTAAGTGGTGCTCCAATGATGTTACCAGCAGAATCCTTTTTCGAAATTATTGGACCTCCAGCACTAAACCCTACAAGGTTATATCCAAAATTATCTAATCCGACTACTCTATCATCAGACACTTTAAAGCCTGAAGATAAAAACTCTATGCTACCAAAATATTGTTTCAAACCCCCTCTAGTAGTAATTGTAGTTACCCCACCAGTAAGGTCTCCATATTGTGCTGACAACCCACTAGTAATAACTGAAACTTCCTGAATAGCTTCTTTAGGTAGGGACGAGGTACCAATTATTTTAACTCCATCTACAATGGTAATATTATTGTTAGATCTAGAGCCTCTAATATTTAGAGAACCCGAGCCATCATCAGCGGAAGTAACTCCACTCCCAGCTGTTTTTGCAATATCTGCTGCTGAACGTACCGGCATTCGGTCAATTTCTTCTTTTGTTTTGGTTTCTATTTGAGAAGTCTTATCAATTTCTATTAAAGCTTTAACATGTTCTACAACTTCTATTTGCTTAATAGCTATACCCTCAGAAATTGAAATGTTTTGTCTTTGAATTACGTTTGAACCTACAGAAATTCCCGATATTCTTTTTGTTTGGTATCCAACATATGAAACTTGTAAGTCATAGGTTCCTGGAGGAATTGGTTTAAGTGAGTATTTCCCATCAAAGTCTGTTGTAGTTCCTAAAACTTGTTCAGGCCCACTCATTAAAGTTACGTTGGCGAAAGGAACAGGTTCCCCATCCTCACTATTCGTAATCGTTCCCTCAATTGTTCCATCACCTACTTGTGCTTTTAAGGAAAAAACACAACTCACAGCTATAATAAGCATCAATAGTAAATTTCTAAGCATAATTGGTTTTTTATGTTATCTTATAGTATATACTTAAGGAGCGTAAAGATATACAAATTAATGAAAAAAATAACAGCCTTTAACGTTACCCCTCAGATTTTCTTTATAGCTGACTTAATATCAATGTTTTAAAATTTTATTTATTGCCTTTTAAAGAAGAAACTCTTACCTCTATCATTATGTTTATCAGCTTTTTTTCGACTTTTCTTCATTCTTTTCTGAACATCTTTAGTTTGAATCTTTCGATGTCTTTCTATTAATTGTTCATTTTCTTTCTTTGCATACTTTTCTTTTTTCTTTTGTTGTCGTTTTTGTTGCTTTTCTATTTTATCCAGTGCTCTATCCGTTTGCTTTTGTGAATTGCAAGAGATATTCAAGAAAATAGCAATGAAGACCATCAAAACACCTCGTCTCAAAATAATCTTTTTATTCACATCTTTACTCTTTCTTAGCTAACTTTGAAAAACATAAAAATACGATTATAGCAGATGCAACAAAAGCAATTCAGGGTATTTATTTTTATTTCTTTTCTACTTATATTGAGCCAACTAATAGCATGTAAGAGGTCTAACAGCAACTCCAATATTCCTTTAGTGGAGGTTAACTTCTATATACAAATTAATGATCCAGCCTATATTAATCTAAATACAGTTGGTGGATGGGAGTATCTTTCTGGAGGTTCAAGAGGAATTATTGTTTATCGCTCAGCTCCAAATGAATTTAAAGCTTATGACAGGCATTGTACTTTTCAACCATCACAAAGTTGTGCTTTAGTTTCTGTAGATGTAAACAACATTACAGCCACTGATGATTGTTGTGGCTCTACTTTTATCTTAACGGATGGTTCTGTTACTAATCCCCCAGCTGCTTATCCTCTTAAAGCTTATAACACCTATTTTGATGGGAGCACCTTATATATAAGTAATTAAAAAAGGGCTGGAAAACCCAACCCTTTTAAAATAAAGCTTATTCTGCTTTTAGTATCTATAATATTCTGCTTTATAGGGTCCCTTTACATCAACACCTATATAAGCTGCTTGATCTGGACTTAACTCATCCAATTCTACCCCAATCTTTTCAAGATGTAATTTTGCTACCTTCTCGTCTAAATGTTTAGGAAGCGTATAGACTTTATTCTCATAGTTTTCTATGTGATTCCATAATTCGATTTGAGCTAATACTTGATTGGTAAATGAGTTGGACATTACAAATGAAGGGTGTCCTGTGGCACATCCAAGATTTACTAAGCGCCCTTCTGCTAGCAAGATGATATCTTTACCATTTATAGTGTATTTATCTACTTGTGGTTTTATCTCAATTTTTGTATCTCCATAATTTTTCTCTAAAAAGGACACATCAATTTCATTGTCGAAATGCCCTATATTACAAACTATGGTTTTGTCTTTCATTTTTCGAAAATGTTTTTCTGTAATAATGTCTTTATTACCAGTAGCCGTTACTACGATATCCACTTCTTCAACAGCATCAATCATCTTTTTAACCTCAAAACCATCCATTGCAGCTTGTAAAGCACAGATTGGATCAATCTCTGTAACAATAACTCTTGCACCTGCTCCTCTCAATGATTCTGCAGAACCTTTACCCACATCTCCATAACCTCCAACAACAGCTACTTTACCAGCCATCATAACATCAGTAGCTCTCCTAATAGAATCAACAAGAGATTCTTTACAACCATATTTATTGTCAAATTTTGACTTTGTAACGGAATCATTCACATTAATTGCAGGCATAACCAGCGTACCTTTTCTTTCTCTCTCATACAATCTATGTACTTCTGTTGTAGTTTCTTCAGAAAGTCCATTAATGCCTTCTACTAATTCTGGGAAATCATCAAAAACCATATTGGTTAGATCTCCTCCATCATCCAATATCATATTTAAAGGTTGACGCTCTTCTCCAAAAAATAATGTTTGTTCAATACACCAATTAAATTCTTCTTCCGTCATCCCCTTCCAAGCATAAACAGGTATTCCCGCAGCGGCTATTGCAGCAGCAGCATGATCTTGAGTAGAAAATATATTGCAAGATGACCATGTTACATCGGCACCAAGCTCAATAAGGGTTTCTATTAATACAGCTGTTTGAATCGTCATGTGTAAGCAGCCTGCAATTCTTGCTCCTTTTAAAGGTTTGGATTCCCCATATTCTTCTCTTAAAGCCATTAACCCTGGCATTTCAGCTTCTGCTAATTCAATTTCTCTTCTCCCCCAATCTGCTAGGGAAATATCCTTTACTTTATAAGGTATGTATTCAGTGGATGTTTTACTCATTTTTATTTTTTTATCTTTGGGTTTGCAAATTTACCAAATTAATCATTTGTTATTATAATTAACTACTAAACAGTTTTATGATAAAATACGAGATAATTCAAGTTAATACCCATCATAAAGTGGTATATGCTAATGTTAATTACAAAGCAAAAGAAGAATTGTTCTCTATATTGAAAAATCATGTGGTTCAACTTGATAAACTTCAACAAATCAAAAATGAAAGAAGACAAATTGAATGGATGAGTATTAGGGTATTATTAATTAAACATCTTGAAGGATTTTGCGATATTCATTACAATGAGCATCATAAACCTTTTTTAAAAAACTGTAGCCAACACTTATCCCTTTCTCACTCTCATCATAAAGTTGCTATTTCTATAGATGAAAAGGCCAATACGGGAATAGATATTCAGCATGTTACAGATAAGATAATGAATATTAAAAAGAAATTTCTAAATGAAGAGGAACTACAAAGAAGTAATACAAATTCTGCGCTTGAACTTACTTTATATTGGTCAATTAAAGAAGCTTTGTTTAAGGTTTATGGTAAAAATGACATCTTTTTAAAAGGGAATATTCTGGTAGAAGAGCTTCAATTTAACGGCAAAAATGGTACAGCAAAAGGCAGTATTATTGCTCCTAACTATAGTAGCCAGCATTTCTTAGAATTAAAATTGATTGACAATTATGTATTGGCTTATGTGGTGAATTAATTAATATTGCAGTAGTTAAAAGAATTGTGGAAAAAAGAATTATAAATAAAATATTTGCCAAAGCAAAAGAAGGTAAAAAACAAATTGGCATTTTAATTGACCCTGATAAGGCCAGTCATAGCTATATCAAAGCTATTTGTGAGAAAGCCAAACTTATCAAAGCCGATTTTTTCCTAGTAGGTGGGAGTTTACTTACAGACGGAGACATGGACAATTGTCTTAGGCTTTTAAAGTCTAATACAGAAATTCCATTAATTATTTTTCCAGGTAGTTATCTTCAGCTTTCAGATCAAGCTGATGCTATTTTATTTCTCTCTCTCTTATCTAGCCGAAATTCTGAAATGCTTATTGGCCAACAAGTTGTTGCTGCACCTTATTTGCGAAATAGCAAAGTGGAAGTAATTTCAACAGCTTATTTACTAATAGATTCTGGTAGTCAAACTACTGCATCTTATATGAGCAATTCTACACCAATACCAGCCAACAAAGCTGAAATTGCTGCAAGCACTGCTTTAGCCGGTCAATACATGGGCATGTCTCTCATTTATTTAGATGGAGGTAGCGGCGCAAAAAACCCAGTCCCACCGAGCATGATTCAAAAAGTAAAAAGCTATACACAGCAGCCTCTTATTATAGGCGGCGGAATCGATAATGTAGAAAAATTACAAGCAGCTTATCAAGCTGGAGCTGATGTAGTAATCATTGGCAATGCTTTAGAAAATGACCCCAATTTTGCACTTGAGATTAAAAAAACGCTAGATGCTCTACAATAAGAACAAATGGGATTAAATAAAATTGCCATAGTCGGCCCAGAGTCTAGTGGGAAATCCTCTTTAAGCGAGGCTCTTGCTAAAAAATACCACACTACTTTTGTAAAAGAATATGCTAGGGAATATCTTATCAATCTGGCTGATAATTATCGGGAAGAAGATTTACTCCAAATTGCCATGGGTCAAATAGAAGCCGAAAAAAAAGAGAAAAAAAAAGCCGATAAATTCCTTTTTTGTGATACCAATCTATTAGTTATTATCATTTGGTCAAAATATAAGTATGGTAAAGTAAATCCTCTGATTATAGAAAAATATAAACCCGATGATTATGCTTTACATTTATTGTTAAAGCCCGACCTTGAATATGCCGATGATCCTTTAAGAGAAAACCCTAGTTTTGAAGAGCGGACTGAAATCTTCAAGATGTATAAAGAGAAATTAATCGCTTTAAACGTAAAGTTTGAAATAATTGCCGGTCAAAATAAAAGTCGATTATACAATGCAGTTAAAGCTTTAGACTCTCATTTTTAATTGGTAATTTTGACCTATCTCTTTGGGGTGCCAAAACGGCTGAGATCATACCCTTTGAACCTGATACCGATAATGCGGGCGCAGGGAAAAGACAGTTAATGCTAGCTAAAAGCTGTCGCAAAAGGAATTTTTTTAAACTTAGAAAAATTAACCCCAAGTTTTTCGATTTTTTAATCTATTAAATCAAAAACTTGAAATGAAACGTATTATTTTAATTGCAATTCACATGCTTTTAAGCATGAATATAATTGCCCAACTCCAAATTTCTGGAAAAATCTATGATGTCCAAAGTAAAAATTTACTTATAGGAGCCAATATTCAATTAATTAACAGTTATAAAGCAGTATCTACAAATCTTGAAGGATACTTTGAATTAACGGATTTGAAAGAGAGCGATCAAATTCGCATCTCTTATATTGGTTTTGAAAGTGACACCATAAATGTACAGTCGTTTGGAACGACTACAAAAAGTATTTATTTACAACCAAAAAGCTATCAGACAGATGAAGTAGTTATTACTGCAAGTCGTGTTGGCAAAGGTGTTTCTTCAGCT
>CAZKFN010000001.1:0-41856 GCA_964552035.1 uncultured Flavobacteriales bacterium | reverse complement strand
CTTATGGAAAGAAGTACAGGAAAAGATATGCCCTATATTTTACAACAAACTCCTTCTATCATCAGCTCTTCAGATGGGGGAAATGGAATAGGGTATACATCTTTAAGATTAAGAGGAAGTGATGTAAAGGCTATTAATGTAACTATGAATGGCATCCCAATTAATGATGCTGAATCCCACACGGTAATTTGGGCTAATATGCCAGACATTTCCTCTTCTATGGAGAGTATTCAAATTCAAAGAGGTGTGGGGACTTCTTCTAATGGTTCAGCCTCTTTTGGAGGGAGTATTAACTTAGAAAGTACAACCTTAAGTGAGGAAAGCTATGCCGAAGTTAACAACTCTATAGGTTCATTTAATAGTAGAAAGCATACCGTAAAAGTAGGTTCTGGATTAATCGATGAACACTTTGCTTTTGAAGGTAGATTATCTCAATTAAATACTGAAGGCTATATTGATAGAGCTGAAGCTAAATTACAATCTTATTATACTTCAGGAGCTTATTATGGAGAAAATACAACCATTAAAGCTATCGTATTTGGAGGGGCAGAAAAAACCTATCAATCATGGTACGGAACTCCAGAATCAAAATTCAAAAACGATAGAAACGCTATAGAAGATTATGCTGTTAGAAATGGATACTCTGCAGAACATACTGCTAATTTATTAAACTCAGGGAGAAGTTATAATTATTATCTATATGGAAATCAAATAGATAATTATCAGCAAAATCATTATCAGTTGCATTTTACACATGAATTTTCAAAAGCATTTACAGCCAATCTTTCTTTTCACTATACCAAAGGTGAAGGTTTTTTTGAGGAATATCAGGAAAATGATGCTTTGGAGTTCTATAATCTTGATAGTTTATTTATTGGGAATGACACGATTAGCAACACAGATTTAGTGAGAAGAAGATGGTTAGATAATGACTTTTATGGTTTCGTTTTTTCTACGATTTATCAAGCAAATAACAAGCTTAGTTTTAACCTTGGCGGTGGATTAAATAATTATGAAGGAGAGCATTTTGGAGAAGTAATTTGGGCAAAATTTGCATCCAACAGTTTGGCTACCGATAAGTATTATTATAATAAAGGAGATAAGCTTGATGGGAATATCTTTCTTAAATCAAATTATCAACTCAGCAACAAAGTGAAAGTATTTGCAGATCTACAATTAAGAAACATTCATTACAAAGTAAAAGGAGTTGACAATGACCAGCGTCCACTTGACATTGATGAAACGTTTTTATTTTTCAACCCAAAAATAGGAGTGAATTGGAAAGTTGATCCGTATAACTCCTTCTACATTTATATGGGAATTGCCAATAGAGAACCAAATAGGGCAGACTTTAAAGATTATCCAATTAATGCTCCTCCTACTGATGCAAGTAAATCCGAAAGGTTGAATAACTTGGAGCTGGGCTATGAACATAGAAAGAATAATTATTTTTTAATGGCTAATTATTTTTTAATGGATTACAAAAATCAATTGGTTAACACAGGGCATCTTAATGATGTTGGAGCTGCGGTGCGCCAAAACATAGATAAAAGTTATAGAATGGGAGTAGAAATTCAAGCTGCTTATCAGCCGATAGAAAAACTAGAACTATCAGCACATGCAAGTTTAAGCACAAATAAAATAAATGGCTTTTCTGAAAAAGTTTATAATTATGATACTGAAGAAGAAGAGGTAATTCAACATGGGAATACAGAAATTTCCTTCTCCCCAAAAATAATTGCTGGAAGTGACATTAATTATCAACTTTTTAAAAATCTCAAAATTTCCCTTATAAGTCAATATGTTGACAAACAATATCTAGACAATACCTCTAATAAAAACAGAATGTTAGATTCTTATTTTACAAATGATGTATTTCTAAATTATAAAATTCCTTCAAAGCTCATAAAGTCAGCTTCTGTACAGCTTGCTATCTATAACATATTTAGCGAAGATTATGCTTCCAACGGTTATACTTTTTCTTATATAGCAGGACAAACAATAACAGAAAATTTTGTTTATCCTCAAGCATTTAGGAATTATATGCTGAGCTTAAATTTAAAATTCTAAAATAAGGGTTGTTTTAAAATTTGTGATAAAAAGGGTGCCTCGAAATCTAAAGCACCCTTTTTATTTCTCTTTGAAGCCTTATAAGTAAGAAAAGCTCAAAATCATTAAAATAATAGAACATAGACTTTCTATTTATAGTTAAGTTTATTTAAAATGCTCACTTTTACAATCGAGGAAAATTATTTAATACTCTTGAGTTTTTTATACCCTTCAAAACACTATTTATCGTTGTAAAATGAGAACAAACCAGTCTTTATTTACACTCTTTTTATTGTTTATTTGTACAGTCTCTTGTGTTGGAATATCTCAAAAAGATAAAAATGCTGAACCTAAAACATTAATTATTGGCCATCGTTCCACTGGGACTGGAGTTAATGAAGGTTTTATAGAAAACACTTTGCCGGCTGCAAAAGAAGCTTTATTATATATTGATGGCGTAGAAGCAGATATACAATTAAGCAGTTCTTTAACACCGTGGATTTATCACGATGATTTATTTCATCATTTATGTGGAGAGACTGACTCTATATTAAAAGCCGAGGGATACACTTGTATTGTCAATACTCCAGACAGTATTATAGAAAAAATACTTATTTGTCAAGAAGGAGCAAAAGATCGTATCTATAAATTAGAAGAATTATTTATTGAATTAGCTAAGGATAAAGATAAAATTGTTTCTTTAGATATTAAAGGGTATTATGATAGTACTTGTGTTAATACTAAAAATGTAGGTTGGGATTATTTAGATAATTTAGCTTTAGCTATATACCATCTTGCTAAAACATATAAGGTAATACCTCAAATAATTATAGAGACAGATTATGATTATATTTTCCAAAAAATTAAAGAATTAGATAAGGATATAGCTTGTCATTTTATGATTTATAACAACTTAGCCGACAAGATTGATTTTGCTCTTGAATTAGAAGTTGATGGCATTACTGTTAATATGCATGACGAATCTTTTCATCTCGATGAAATTGAAAGGGCAAAAAGGGAAGGGTTAAAAGTTCAGCTATGGATAGCGGCAATACAAGAGCATTTGTCAACTGCTTTAAAATATAAGCCCTATGCCATACAATTAAGTAATCTTAATTTAATTAGAAGTTATGCCGATTCTATTCCTCATCCTCAGGAAAATAAAAATCAACTTTCAAATTAGGAAACATAGAAACTTCTGGATCTGAAATGATTTTCTGATTATTCACTACATAGCTGTTAATCTCACTATAATTTTGTAACTGATTTAGAAAAAAATCTTTTCTTTCTTTGGCATTATTCAATGGCGATATTTTTAAGAAATCCCTAATAAGATAAAGTTCTCTATCAAGAAGTAAAGTATCTTGATACACTACCCCAACTAAATCCCCACTAAACCTGCCTAAAAAAATAGGTTTATCAGCAATTGTTTTATCATTAAAAGATAAACCTTCTCCAACCCAAGCATTATTTTCAGGGAGAAGATTCTTTTCTATATACGGAGCAAAAACACTTAATATACTTTGGGGGATATCTGCCTGAGAAACAATATCTTGAAATTCTTTTGCTTGTTTTAGTTTCGGGCTATATATCGCTAAGGGAACATGGTGAGATTCTAACCAAGAATCCATAGGGAAAGCTCGAACATTATGATCTCCGACAAAAAGAAAGATTGTATTTTCATAATCCTCTCTTTTTTGATAAGCTCGCATCAAATTTCCAATAGCCTCATCTTGATATATTACGGCTGACACTTCTTTATTATGATTTTTATAAGCTCCTACATCTCCATTCATCTGCTCCAATCTTTTTCTAACAACTTTCATATAATCTTCTTGATTAGGAATATTATAGGGTGAGTGTAAACTGGAAGTTAAAATAATATCAAAATAAGGCTCTTGATTGTATCTAGACTTCAATTTTTCTAAATAAACTTGAATCAATTCTTTATCAGGCAACCCCCAAGGGTAAGTCTCCTTGTCTCTTTCTTTTGTAATTATTCCTTCTTTTTCCATAAAAACCTCATCAAAAATAAAATCTACTTGATTCATTTTTAAAAAAGGCTCATAATTATCAAAATAACCCCAACCTCCATAAGTAAAGCTACTTTTATAGCCGTTATTTGATAAAATTTTAGGTAGTGAAACATGTTCTGGAAATGGAACTTTTATATTTAACATTCCTCTTTCAAATCCAGGAGGTAAAGAGGCTAAAGCATTTGAAAAAACACCAAAAGTCCGATCGGTGTTACTTAAGGTATTTGGCCAATACAAGCTTTTAGCATAAATTGAATCTAAAATAGGTGTTAAACTTCCCAACCTTGCTTTTGGTCCCGAAAAGCTACTGCTAAGTCCCTCACAAAAAACCATTACCAAATTAGGTGGTGAATCAAATTCATGAAAATAAGTACTCAAATCTCCTTTGTCCCAATTGTATTTTCTGAGCAATGGAAATTCATTTTGAATAATGGAGCTTTCCCAATTCATAAATTCCCTAAAGCTTTTTATATGCTCAATAAACTTAACCCTATCTCCCTCCCAAGCGGTTCCTCCACTTCCATGTTTATAATGGTTGTATATACTATCCAGTAAGTAATAGGGTTTTGAAGACACCCAAAGCTCTTTTTTTACATTTAATTTTGACTTTTTAAAATAACCAATACTCCCAATTCCTAATAGTATCAATAAGCTTACTAAGTGTCTGGTTTTAGTTGAAAACAAACGACTTAATAGTTTCTTTCTATAAATAAACAATACGATAAAGCTAAGTAAGGTGCTTAAATACAATAAGAAAAACTTATTAAATAGGGTAGAAAATTCTGTGGAGGCAATGTATTTTATCTCACTAAAAGAGAAAGATAAAATTACATGGTCTAATCGAATGTTGGCGGTATAAAAATATTGTGTTACAAAAAGATAAATTAATAAAAAGAGAAAAGTAAATATAAAGGTTAAGAAAGTATAAGTATTTTTAAACCTCAGCTTGATAAAAGCTAACGCCAAACCTATGGATAATAAGTAAAGTAAAATTAATTTTAGTTCTTTATAAAAAATTATAAATAATGCTTCTACTTTTTCAAACCCCGTTGTAAAAACATAGCTTTCAGCTAGATTGTAATCAAAAAGCCGTAAAATAAGAACGGGAATTAGCAATATTAAAGCTTGTTCTACAAGACTTTTATAAATAGAAAATAAGTTTTCTTTTATCGATAAATGGAACAAATGTCAATGTTTTAAAGTACAACAAAAGTAATGCTTCCCAATTAAATAACAGATAAGTCTCTTCATTTAATTGGGTTGAGAAACATCCGTGTTAATCTACTAAGACTGCTGCTTTCTTAAACACTTCTTTATTTCCAGCCGTGTTAAAAGCCTCGAAATATACCAAATAGATTCCTATAGGTGCTTTTTGTCTATCATCTGTTAATCCGTCCCACTTATAGCTCCCTTTTTCTCCTAAAAGCTCATTATTTGCTAATTGTCTAATTAACCTTCCTTGTCGGTCGTAAACTTGAATTTTAGCCACATAACCTCCAACAGGAAATTGATAATTTATATTTAACCAATCTTGATATCCATCATTATTAGGTGAAAAAGTTTCTGGAGAAATGTTTACTTTCCCTTTAAAAGTTGTGCCCAAACTATATTGAGAGTTTTGATATCCTGGGGTGGCAAATCCTTCGGCTTCAGCTGCTGAGTGAAAATTGTTTATATCCTCACTGTCCCCATGAGGATTAATTCTCTCTAAAGAAATCCCCTTGACATTTTTCAACAGTTCATAATGCATACTTTCTGTATAGGCTACATAGTCAATTAATTTTTCTTGATGATCAAATAGAAAAATCTCTCCTTTATCGTTGTTGTATGCTGGCAAACGATTTAAAATTACAAAGCGGTGTGTTTTTGCTCGTGGATAAAAATTTTGTACAGCAGATGCATCTTCTGTTAAAACCAAATACTCTCCAGGAAATAATAAGGTAGTGGTATCAGCAATTGTTTGTTTTATATTTGGAATTTTATCCACTCCATTGGCAATTATCCAATCTTTTAAATCCAACACCTTTTCTGAGCGATTATATATTTCTACGAAATCTTTTCCTCCTACAAAAGGATTAAACAATACTTCATTGATAACAATATCTTTTCCTATTGCTTGCTCTCCTAGCATAATCTTTTTTTGAGTTCTAGGCATGATATTCCCAATGCAATCTCTTATTCCTTCTATACCCATTTCTATGAGCTTCCCTGCTTGAATAGGAAATTTTAAAACATTAATAAAAGTATACAATTCCTCGAAAGGGAAATAAATTTCTTGAACTGAATTCCCATTAGAAAATGTAAAATCTTCTGTTGAAAGAAAGGTGGTATCTATTTCTTTATCGAAAGTTAGAAGGATACTATCGGAAGAAATTATCCTAAAATCAATCAATTGAGGAGGAGAGAGATCTGGTGTGGTGTCAAATTGACTATTTATTGTCCCTGGAGTACCTCCTATAGATGCAATTGATGCAATAAAGTTGGGTTTTCCACTGCACTCTGTATAAGGGTTGATTTGCTCAATGGTCCACCCCCCACTACTTTTATCTTCATCTTTATACCAACTTTTATCATAAATTAATTCATCTAACAAAAAACTATTCTTGTCTTCAAGTCGAATTAAATCTCCATTATTATTTAATGTAGGTAAACTTTGTACGGGCACTACCGAACCAAATTGAGCATAATCAGCTGAGTCTTTTTGACTACAAAGAATTACATACTCATTGGGTTTAAACAAGTAAGAAGGAAGATTTTGAGTAGTTGAAGCATCGCTTATTTTCCAATTTTCTAAATCAAAAAACTTATTGGAAGCATTAAAAAGTTCAATAAATTCAGCTTCTGGGAGGCCTTTACTTTCTCGTTCATCTGGATAAAACTCATTAATTACTACCGCTCTATAATATGGCGTTTCCGCAATAAAATATAAAAACCTTAAACTATCCTTTAACATTTGATTGTCCTTTTGGTCTTTTATATTTTCTACAATTAAAAAATACTCTTCTCCATTTTGAAAAGCTTTGTTAAACGATAACTGTACTTTACTGCTGTCATTTGGTAAAAATTCAACTTGTGCAGGAGCCCCTATATTTTTATTAACCCTATAATTATTCGGGTTTAAAGCAGTTATAAAATCAAGGGTTTTAGTAAATTCTATTTGAAGTGCTGAGGAATCTACAACTGTAATGTTTTGTAATTCAGGCTTTATTGTATCTTGAAAAGCTTCCCCTTCCAATCTAAAGTTGTCAAAAAGAAATTTATCTGAACGCGTTGTGGTGTAGTAACATATTATCCCAAAATAATTGCTTTCCAAGTGGGTGTCATCATTTGCTTTACCTTGAGATACGTAGTTGTTAGCTGTTAGGGTAGTATCTACAAAAAGTTCCCACTCAGCTGTACTATTTTTTGTAACTTTTATTTTAGCCATAGCAGGAGCTAAACCTACTGTTCCGTCCAGTCCATTAATTATTAAAGTGCTGGTTGTTCCATCTTGTCTGTATAAACTTACATTATCTAGATCACCAGTAATTCCACCAACTTTAACATAGTATCCATTCGTATTTCCTGTCATATCTTCTTCAGTTGAGCTGAGGTAAACCCTGGCATAATTTGTCGGTGAAGGTGCAAAGTCCATTCTAACCCAAAACTCCCAGCTAGCATTTGATATGATAGGAGAATTGAGCGCCAAATAAGCTGGAGAAATAGCTGAGTTATCATCTAATTGCAATTGTAAACTATTATTTACTTTAAATTTAGCAGTATCTCCCAGCCATTGTGGATGAGATGTGAAATTCCCATCAGAAAAGGAATCCGTTATAAGAATAGGTTGGGCAATTGATTCATTTACAAAAATCAATATAAAAAAAAGTAGATATAAATACAGCTTTTTAAACATATTGTCAATGCTGAAGTTTATTGTATGTAGTTTTGCATAAATATAAAACAAAAAATTAGAATTTCATGAAATTAGCTGTAATAGGCGCCACTGGTCTTGTAGGGCAAAAGATTATTGAATTATTAGAAGAGCGAAATTTTCCTTTAAATACGCTTATTCCCGTTGCATCAGAACATTCTGTAGGTAAAGAAATTACTTTTAAAAACAAGAAATTGATGGTGGTAAGCATAGAAGATGCTCTAAAAGAGAATGTAGATATTGCTATTTTTTCTGCTGGTGGAAGCACTTCTTTAGCTTATGCTGAGCAATTTACTGCTCGTGGTACAACTGTGATTGACAA
The DNA here is from genome assembly GCA_964552035.1 of uncultured Flavobacteriales bacterium. GTDB lineage: Bacteria > Bacteroidota > Bacteroidia > Flavobacteriales_E > Vicingaceae > CAZKFN01. The sequence continues at coordinate 33,536 of CAZKFN010000001.1, read as the reverse complement.
TTCTTCTGCTTGGAGGATGAGCCCCAATCACAAACTAATTATTCCGGAAATTAATGGGGATCAGCTAACAGCAATGGATAAAATTATTGCTAATCCCAACTGTTCTACCATTCAGTTACTAATGGCAATAGGACCTATTCATAAAAAATTTGGAATAGAGAGATTGATAATCTCCACCTATCAATCTGTAAGTGGAACGGGGATTAAGGCCGTTGAACAGCTAAAAAATGAGCAAAAAGGTATAGAAGGTGAAAAAGTATATGCCCATCCTATTCACGAAAACTGTATTCCTCAATGTGATGATTTCACAGAAAATGGCTACACCAAAGAAGAAATGAAGTTGGTGAATGAGCCTAGAAAGATTTTAAATGACAACAGTATAAAAATTACTGCTACTGCTGTTCGTATTCCCCAAATGGGTGGACATGCAGAATCTGTTAACCTCAGCTTAAAGTCGCCTTATAGGTCTATTAATGAGATTAAACATCTTTTAGAGCAAAGTCCAGGAATAGTAGTTCAAGATGAGCCAACAATAGGTTTATATCCAATGCCCACAACGGCTCATAACAAAGACGATGTTTTTGTAGGCCGTATTCGTAAAGATGAGAGCCAAGAAAATGGGTTAAATCTTTGGATTGTAGCTGATAATTTACGTAAAGGAGCCGCTACCAATAGCATTCAAATTGCAGAATACCTTGTAGAAAAAGGTTTAGTTTAGGTAAGGGATACAAAATAGGGGAAAAGTAAAACTTCCCCTATCTCATATTCTTATCATTCTTATCTCATCCTTATCAAGAGCTTATTTAAACTCCCAATTGTACTGGTCTATTTCAGATAAACATGCACCTAAAAGTTCTATTGAGGCCTTTATATCCGCTTTATGTGCCATTTCTATAGCTTGGTGAAGGTGACGAGTAGGAATAGATATTGCACCTGCAATCGCTCCACCCTCGTTCATGCGTTGAATTCCTGCTGTGTCGGTGCCTCCAGCGGGTAAAATTTCATTCTGCCATTTAATCCCATTTTTATCTGCGGTCTTTCTCATGTAATCTACCATTCGATAATCACAAATGGTGGAAGCATCCATAATTTTAATAGCTGTCCCTTCTCCTAAAGAAGTAATTTTCTCATGCGCTTGAGCCCCAGGTAAATCATATGCGATAGTTGTATCCAGGCCAAAACCAAAATGAGGCTTAATATCTAAAGCAGATACATTAGCGCCCCTTATTCCTACCTCCTCTTGTACCGTGAAAACCCCGTAAATATCAAAAGGAACTTCTTTATCTTTAAGAGCTCTAAGCACCTCAATTAAGATGAATACAGCAATTCTATTATCAATAGACTTACTGTTAACACAATCTCCCATTTCTATCAAGTTGCTATAACGGGTTATTGGGTTCCCAATGCTCACTAGTTTATCTACTTCCTCCTTTTTCATACCCAAATCAATAAAATAATCTTTTATTTCTGGATTTTTCTTTCGTTCTTCAGGGCTCATCACGTGAATAGGTTTACTTCCCATTACACCCACTACATCTTTTTTACCATGGACAATCACCCTTTGTGCAGTTAAAGTTTTAGGATCAAAACCCCCCAAAGTGTGAAATCTTAAAAACCCATTATCATCAATATGGGTTACCATAAATCCAATTTCATCCATATGAGCGCCCACCATTATGCGCTTATCGTTTTTGCCCTTTTTAACGGCATAAACATTTCCCATATTGTTAATTTCAACTTCATCAACAAGAGGTGTAATTTCTCTAATTACAATTTCTCTGACTTTTTGCTCAAATCCAGGTGCTCCTGGTGCTTCACAGATTTCCTTCAACAAGGTAATATTCAATTTCATCATGCTATAATTTTGTAAGTCAAATTTACCAATTCCTAAAATCAACTTGGTTTTAAAATCATTAAAAAAGGGGCGAATCTTCGCCCCTTTTAAACTTTATTATTTAAAAGTTTTTATTTCAAAATCAACTTTTTATTGATTCTTTTATCTCCGTCAATAATACTAATAATATACATCCCTTTGGATTGTCCTTCCAAGTTATATTGCTTGTTAAAAGGACTGCTGCTATTCATAATATTATCCTCAAGAATTACCTTTCCACTAATATCTCGAACAGTTAGTACAGCATTATCAGTCTCTAAACCACTACTTCTTAAAGTAAATTCTCCAGAAGTTGGGTTAGGATAGAATGTAAATTCAGCTGTTGAAACATTTTTAGAAATACCAACGGTTGATTTACATATTTCTATATCACTGTAATATAATGGAGTAACATAGTAACCACTTAAATAAGGCGCAGAACTGCTTGGATCATTTTGCCCACCTATTCCTACTAACAAGCAAATGGTATCCCCAGGGGCTAATCCATTTCCTATAGTAGCTAAGCTGTCACTTACATCAGTTTGCTCATTTACCAAGATGGTAATTGAATCCTGATCATTAACTGCCATCATGGTATAGGTTCCTGTTCCTGAAGGGTCAATTAAAACAAAGTTTCTTATTCTTACAAACTTAGATTCTGTTGACTCATCAAGATAAAAAGTAGTAATTGGCTCAGGAATACCCACTCCAGAAGTAATTACAACAATGGAGTCAATGTGGAATTCATTCAATCCATTTATTTGTTGAACTGTACCTCTTGCCATAATAGAGTCTCCATGTGTAACGGAATAGGAGCTTACATTTGTTTGGCTATAAATACTTATCCCCTCTTGGTCGTTACTTTGCATGTCAATCAGAGTAAATCTCAAGCCATTTCCTGGATGTAAATTCTCTCCCATTACAATACCAGAAGTCCAAGCCGTTACATTTAATGAATCTGCAACCCCATTAGCATCTGAAGTATTGATTACTCCTACAGGGTAATATGGAATATCTGTAGTATAAAACTGCACTGCTCCTGCCCAATTTGAAGTATCGCTACTACAAATACTTCTTACATAAAATTTATAACAGCTTAATAAATCTAAACCTCCTATTCTAACACTAGCCTGAGATGTATTAGTAATAGTACCGCTTAAGAACGTACTATCACAAGAAACAACAACATATTCATAAGACAGGGCATTAGAAGTATCTGTCCATACAATAGTTGCAGAGTCATGAGTTATATTAACTGCTCCTAAACTTATTGGTCTGCCACAGCTTCCATCCGGTGGGAAGAATTCATGAGCTCCAATATCTACCAAAGTAGCACCTGGACTAGGGCGTTCATTGTTGTCAATATCAACATAGATATGAACGGCAGTATCTCCCACTTCATTTGCATTAGATCCATCTATATGTAAATCTAGAGCACTTACAAACTCTGGATCAACTTCTAAAGAGTTTCGATTCAAAGTTGGATGGGCTAATAGAAAATCTACTAAAGTAGAATGGTTTCCATCAAACTCAATAAGTACCGAACCATTAGTGTTGAAAATATTATAATCAAAATAAGTCATGGTACCAGATGTAATTCCCGTTCCACCAGCAAAGAATGATTTTCCACCTCCTGTGTTGCTAAAAATGTTATTTCTAATGTCATATCCCATAGGTGCATATGAGCTTGTACTAGTTATATATACAGTCTCTTTTGTTCCCTCAGATTGTACTGAATTATGCAATAATTTAAGAGACCTTGCATAAGCAATATACATCCCTTCTTGGTAAGTAGAATACAACATGTTATTAACAATTTCCATTGGACGATTTATAAAAGGATCCATAGCCGTTCCAGAATTACTAATATATAATGCTTGATGATTAGACCAACCGTAATTTTGATGGTACATTAAATTTGGACAATAAGCTAAATAGTAAGCCCTTGAATTAACATTTCTAGAATCCATTACCGTGATAGAGTTCCCTATAAACTCAAGAGAGTCTTGATATAAGCTATAGGCTCCATAATAGTAAATGGAGTCCACTACGTTATTATGAAATTTATTTCCAACATTACTATAGTTTGACGATCCATAGGCATAGATTCCATAATATCCACCAATCAAACGATTATTTCTAATGGTGTTGTATGAAATATTAGAAGCTTGAGAAGCCAAAGATGATGATGAAGTAGAAAACACAAGATTAGCATAAAGAGAAGAAGTTTGCCCTGGGTTATTCCATAAGTAACAATTCTCAATCGTATTGTGTTGTGCTCCACTGGTAATTACTGCAGCTGCAGAAGACGACCCAAGCATTACAAAACTTAAATTTCTAACCGTTACATACTGTGATCCTTCAAGTGCCAATGCAGAATAAGCTGAAGCACCCCCTCCTTGAGTAATAATGGTTTGCGAAGAATCTCCTCCATCAATTGTAATGGTATTTGTTGGAGATGTACCAGCAACATTACCTACTATTAAACGCTCATTATAGTTACCCGGAGCAATGTTAATTGTAATTGCCCCACAAATACCATAGGCATTTATTTCATCCAGAATATCAGTAATGCTTTGGTAATTTGTTGAACTAGCAGGCTGACTTGGGTTCACAGTATAGACACCTGCCGGCAATGCCGGTCCAACATTTATAACTAAGGTGTCGTTAAAGTTATTTCCATCGTTTGCTCCATTAGGGTTGCTAATATATACCTTAATGTCTGAAGGACCTTGGAAGTTATAAGATCCTAGGTTGATCGTAGCAAAAGTTGGGTTAAAACCACCTATTGTATCTAACGATTGATTGTAATGTATAACAGGCTGTGCAGTATTATTAACAAACCAATGAACTTCAAAAGAATCTACCACTGCTGTACCGTAATTGTTAATAGTAACAACCACATCTTCTATTCCGGCACAAAACACTGTAGGAGAATCAATAGAAGTAACTGCTAAATCAATTAAATTAGCCGGTTTAGTAATTTCAATTGCTCCAATTGTAGGAGGAATAGGACGTGAGTTTCCAAACACATCAATATTAACATAAGCAGATAAATCCTCTCCAAAACCTGATAAGGCAAAATTTATAGGAGTCAAATCACCAGCAACTGCATTAGTATATACAGGGTCTATTGAAAAAGAACCTACCTCAAACATTGTTTGAGCTGCTTGGAAATCTCCTATTGTATTATAATTGGCTCCCATAGCGCCATAATAATTGCTTCCCGACTGAGTGGAATTAACATAAAAGTTATTTTTATCGGCTCCTGCTACTGATCCACTGCCGGAGTAAAAGAATCCATATTTGTCCCCATTCGGCCCACCTTTAATGCTCACGTTGTTATTAGCAACATAGAAACCGTTAACATTACCATTTAAATTAATACCATAAGCCATTCCTGAACCACTTATATTTTCATCTATACTAATAGAGTTATGATAAACCCTTAAGTATGATGTCAGGTTTGAAGTAAGCCCATACACGGTTCCTCCCTGATTAAGGTTATAAATCAAGTTGTTAGCAATAATTACAGGATTAACAGCGGTACCATGGGAAGTTAAAAGCTCTATCCCCGTACAATTGTTATTCGCAGTTCCAGTACCACCATATGGGCTATGGATACGGTTTCCTAATATTTGAGTTCCTGCTATATTGTTAATGAGTCGCATTCCTACAAATGTAGTAACAGAAGTTTTTGTTGCTCTGTTGATATCATTGTAAGAAAATATGGTACCTCTTGTAGGACTACTAATATAGACTCCATACATGTAGAAGTTTTCAATGGTATTATTTGAAATGATATTGTTGTTGGAAGTACCTGATATTGACATTCCATAATACATTCCCCCATTTCCAGTAGCTCCTTTAATTCGGTTGTTTACAATATAGCAATTACTTGCACCGGATCCACTTGCTGTAGCAGAAGAACCGGATCCACTAATAACAATTCCATTACCGTTAATGGAGCTTGTTCCTGTAATTGATGTCATATCAAACTCACAATTGATGATAGAGTCATATTCAGAATTTCCTGTAATAAGTGCTGCCCAACCATAAGTAGAACCTAAGGATCTAAAATTTAAGCTGTCAATGGTGACATAGTCTGTGCCAGAAATTACTAACATCTCTTTGTCTGAAAGACTGCTACCATTATACACTAAAGTATTTCCATTTCCATTAACTCTTATAAAATTAGTTGAACTAACTCCAGGAACGTTGTCAAAAACTAACCTTTCATTATAGGGGCCTGAGTTTGGCTCAACATCTATAGTTACTGGACCACAAACACCAAGTTGATTCAATGCATCTGTAAGTTCAGTAAAAGTTCTATAATTCGTTCCACTTGTAGGATTTGCTGCATCAACGGTTACATTTCCACTAATAGCAGGGCCAACTGTAACAATAGAAGTATCGTTGCCGTTAACTGTATCCGGTACTCCATTTGGGATTTCGGTCCACACTTTAATTTCAGTGGCCGCATAAAAATTATTAGTACCTAATAAAATTTGGGCAGTGCTTGGGTTATTCCCACCAATCGTGTCAAGCATTTGTGTATAATTAACCGGACGTTGTGGAACACCGTCTAACTCCCAATGAATCTCTAATGAATTAATTTGATTACTACCATGATTGGCTACAGTAGCATAAACATCTTGCAGTCCAGCTGTTGAGCAAAAAACAGTAGGAGAATCAACAGATAAGACACCGGCATTATTTGGTGCTAATAATGAAGCATAAACCATTGCACTACCAAATCGCGTACTAGTAGAAACATTCCATTTCCCTACGTCTCCACCTTGTAATTGATAATCACCAATAGCTAGAATTAATCCATTATCGGTATAAGAGTTTACCGGTTCTGTTGTATTCCCAATAATAAGGCTAGGCGTTGAAGAGTTATGAACTACAAAACGATAAGCTGTATTAGCAGGAATTTGTAAATTCAAATTTTTAAAATTAGGCTCTAGAGTATTATTAACTGTAACATTACAAACGTAAGAACCTGCCAAATTCCATGCAGTGGGGAAATTAATTAAATTTCCTCCCAAACTTGTTTCAGAATAATATAAATCAAAATTATCACCGTTATTAGTTGTTCGCATAATATACCCTACGGAATCAATCATCATGGGGTAGGGGTTAGAATTAATAACTGCAAAGGACATACTTCCTGTACTTCCTGAACCACCACCTGTACCAAGCACGCCAGTAGATACGGAAGCATTCTGCGCATGTGAAGAATTAAAAGAAAGTAATAAAAAAGGGAGCATTAGAAGTAAAAGCCCTTTATAAAATGTAGTTGTTGTTTTCATTTTTATATGATTTTATTTGTTACAAAAATAATAATTAGCACGCTCGAGTGAGTTAGCATTAATTGTATATGATCCACTTAAAGCTTGAGCAAAAAGCTCATAAGTAGAGATAAAAAATAAGGCAAAAATTGCGAAAGGAATTTTTAGTCCAAAGGATTTTATCCATTTAAAAGGATTTCTTTTCATAAGACATTAAGTTACGATTCATCATTAATAATTATCAGTTATATCATTAACAGATATTAACCATAATCAAAGATAGATAAAAAAAATAAAGATTTTGTTAATTTAAATTAATTCTTGTTTTTTTATACTTTATAAAACATATAGTAGCTGATTATAAGTGAATTATGCATTTTGTTATTAATAAGAATTTTTATTGAACAAATTACTATAACTTTTTAGATCCCTGTAAATCAGGTGTTTTTAAAATATCGCATTTTGTTTTTATGTAAAAAAGTTGAATATTTATTTAAAACAAATGTTTATTTCTACTATTTAATACAAATGATTAAAAAATAAGTTATCTTCTTTTGATACTCACTTTTTTAGATTATTAGCTAATGCATGAAATTCAATTTCCATTTTTTGGTTTAGCCCCCTATTAAATAGGACAATCAAAATTTTAATTGCATTTCATACATCCAAAAAATAATTCTGCATCAATGGACAGACTTCCTTGTATTAGACTTCAATATCACTGTGCATATGCTCCTATAAAGTTTTGAGGAGTAGATTAAGGCTCATCGCCCTGTGAATCAGCGTTGGTGGATAAAGTAATTATAAATACACTGCGAAATCTCCTGGCTTCAGATTTTCTACACTGATCGGGGGTATTCAATTTTATTGCGAATAAAACTTTTTAAGATTGAGCTATATATAATTTAGATTTATACATATAAAAGGAATGAATAGTGTAGTTAAAAAAAGAGTAGCTACCTCAGTTTTGAAGCAGCTACTCTTTTTAATTTTATTGTAGAAATTATTTTTATTGTAGAATTAGCTTTCTTGTAATTTTTGTTTGCCCATCAATAATGCTAATTAAATACAATCCTTTTGCTTGCCCTTCTAGGTTATAGCTTCTCTTAAAGGAGTTGTTTTGATTAGCAACATCTTCAACTAAGATTACTTTCCCACTAATATCTCTTATCATAATGGTGGCTTTTTCATATGCTAAGCCATGAGCCTCAAGAGTAAAGTGTCCATTAGTAGGGTTTGGATAAAACCTAAGTTCTTCCTTAACGCTAACATTCATATCAATTCCTACTGCTAATTTACAAATTTGCAAATCATTAAAGAACATTGGTGTGATATGATAACCACTTAAGAATGGAGCTGTTTTGCTTGTATCATATTGCCCACCTATACCTTCTAGTACACAAATTGTATCACCGGGTATTAATGTATTTCCAACTGAAGCTAAGCTATCAAATACCTCTGTATTTTCATGAATTTGAATACTTATGGTATCGCTACCATTATAAGCTCTTATCTTATAGGTATTCGCTGATGCCTGAGTGGAATCAATAAGAACAAAATTTCTCATTCTAATGTATTGGGATTCTGTTGTCTCATCTAAGTTATTAGCCGGTTTAGCAGATAAACTTGCTGTCGAATTTAATTCTACTATCGCATTAATTTTAATCTGAGTTAATCCATGGTCTAGGCCAACAGTTCCTCTAACTTGAATCCTATCTCCCTCTTCTACTTCAAATCCTCTTAAATCAACATCTGCATATACATTGATTCCTTCTTGAGAAGTTCCAGAACCGTCAATTAAAGTGAAGTTCAAGCCGTTTGAAGGATGTAAATTAACACCAGCAACATGACCTTCTGTCCAAGCGGTCACATTCATAGAGTCTGGAATACCATCATTATCTGTAGTATTTAAAGTTCCTATTGGATACATGGGGATGGGTTCATACTCACTAACACAGAAGTTGTCATAATAAGCCAAAGAAGGATAATTTTCAGAAGAGCTAGTCTCAAAGTTTACAGCATTAAACTGTTCTCCTTTGATATAAATATTGCTTTTAAATTTCCATCCTATACCCGCTTCTTCTCCATTGATAAGTACGTACGTTGTATCATTATCAAGATCTATCACATGCTCTACAGTATTCCATGCATTGGTGACAAAATTATATGTTCCAATTGCAGTTCTACCTCTTATGAAAGCTGTTCCAGATGAATCTAGGAAAACATCAAATGCTTCTTCAGAGCTATTACCCTTGTAATCGTATAAAACTTTATAATGAGCTGAATTTCCAGTAGGCACTAAAAGGTCAAACTTTACTACCCATACTCCAGAATCATGAACTCCAATATCTGCTACAACATTAGACATTCTAGCAATACCGGTATCGTGGATCTTTAAGGAGTTATTTGGAGAATAAGCTTCAGATGAACTTACCTCAGCATCACCAGCATCTCCATCCCAGCCAATAAACAAACTGGATTGAGAAATTAGGTCTCCTGTTCTGTATTGATCAAAGTCATCACAGTTTAAGCTTTGTGTATAGAATTCAAAAGGGGAAGTTAAAATGCTTTGGTCAAGCACATCACAACTATCTTGTAAATAAACCTCATAAATTATATTGGGTTGAAGTCCACTGATAGTATATGGAGGAGTTAATCCACTTACTGTTGTTCCATTTCCTCTAGTAAATCCTTTTACCCCATATTCTATGGTTACAGCAGAACCAACTGAAGTCCAAGAAAGATCTACTGTGCTTGGAGTAGTGGGTGTTGCAACCATATTATAAGGAGGCGGGCAAGATGGTCCAGCTTTTATAGCTACATCATCTATACCTATCATTCCTAGGTTTGAATTTCCATTAGGTCCATTTCTTCCTCTAAATACTACTTGAATATATTGACCTTGATACCCACTTACTAAAACAGAATCTTTTAACCAAGGATCATTTCTACTGGTATGTTGACTACCATAGAAGCCTCCTACACGATTTCTAACGCCATTCGTATCGATGTATACGTCCATTCCATGAACTCCTGAACCATAGGCATGATACCAGTAAGACAACTCAAAAGATGCTAAGCTAGAATCTATATAAACTTTATGAGTAATAAAGTCAGCAGAATCATTAGGTGGAGTTGCAGAAAACCTTGTTCTTAATAAGATATAGGTTCCCGTATCTGTCCCAGTTGTATGATCAACAGCAGGTCCAGTATTTAACTGAGTTGCAGGAATTCCCCTTGCGCTATTCCAACGAGGTAATAAACTCGCTGCTTTAGTGGAGGTCCATCCATTTGGCCATGGATTTTCTTCAATTCCGGGAGGAAAACTTTCAAAATCTTCTCCATAAGGAACTACATATGCTGTATAAAATTTAATAGGCACAATCCATGAAGAACTATCTCCACGATCACATACCTCTCTAACGTACAATTGGTAACAAGTCCCAGGATTTAAGCCTCCCACTCTTAAACTATCCAAGTTGGTTGTAATAGGTGCTACAGAATAAGGGCTAGAATCACAAGGTACAATTACATAAGCAAATTCTTGATGAGCCATACTTCTCGCTGTGTCAGCTTCCCATTTAATTGTTGCCGAATCTGTAGCAACATCCGAAACATCTGGATTTAATGGAGGATAACAAATTAAAGGATAAAACTCATCTGCCCCAATATCTACATTTATTGTTGTTGGCCCAGGTCTTACCTCTCCATCAATATCTACAATTATTCCCACGGAGTTGTCTCCTTTCTCTGAAGGGAAACTTCCTAAAATATGGAGGTCTGTCGGATTAATTAAGTTTCTATATTCTGGATCTCCTTCAAGGGATTTTAAATTTAAACTGGTAACGGTTGTTTGATAATCTGCTAAAGTGCCATAAGCCATGCCATTCATATAAAATAACCCAATCCCATTATATCTATGGTAAATGTTGAAATCCATCTTTGCAAATAACATAGAATCTGAAATACTTGTATGGGTTTGTGTACGTATGACATATCCTCTCTCAGATGTAAAAATATTATTTCTAAGATCGTATCCTCCTATTTCAATACCATTTGTAATATTTACAATATTTAAGGCAGGGATTCCTCCTTCCGCAAATATAGAGTTATGCCAAAAGTGTAAAGAATCAATGTTGCCAAAATAAGTTGCAGGATAGCTATTTCTACCATAAATCATATTGTTAATTACATAGTTCCCACGAGGAATAGAATCATACTCCGTTCGTGTAGAAACATTTAACCCTCTACGGTTCCCATAAATATAGTTTTGTTTGATATGGAAGTTATTAGAATTCTCAATAGTAAGTGCATCTAATCCTTTGCTATCATAGGTATTTACATTATTTCCTGTAAATTCTAAAGAATCTTGATATGTAATAAAAGCTCCATAAAAGTATGCTGAATCAATGTTGTTGTAGTAAAATTGATTGTAAGGACTCAAAGAGTCTAAGTTACCGTTCACAAAAACTCCTCTATATCCTCCCTTAATGTCATTATTTTGAATCACAATATATTTAGAGGAGCCTGAAATTGAAGAGGAAGTAGACCCGGAAAATAACATGTTAAAAACTTGAGAGGCTGGGGAAATCGTTTGTACCCAAGTAGCACAATTGCTTATGGTATCTTGTTCAGAATTTACAAAAACTACGGCTACCCCCTCACTTCCAGTCATTCTAAAGCTCATATTTTTAACATGGACATGTTTTGTTCCTTCAAATGAAAGTGTAGCATAAGCAAGGCTTCCATTTTGAGAAACGATGGTCCTTGAAGAATCATTCCCATCAATCACAATATGATTAATTTCAGATGCGCCTGGAATATCTTTTAAACTTAGTACTTCATTATATCTACCGTTAGCTACATTTATATAAGTAGGACCACAAACACCTACTTCATTTAATGCTTCAGCTAAAGAGGTCAAAGATATAAAGTTGGTTAAAGAAGGGGCTGTTGTTGGATCAACGGTATAGTTACCTCTAAAAGAAGGACGCACAACCTTGGTTAAGGTATCGTTTCCATTATTTCCATCGTTCACCCCATTAGGCATTGAAGTATAAATTTTTATTCTAATAGGAGACTGAAGGTTATAGGATCCTAAGAAAACCATAGCTGAATTACCTCTAGTACCCCTTAATGAGTCAAGTAGCCCAATATATTTTATAGTACCTTGAGGAATACCGTCTACTTCCCAACTAACTTCAACAGAGTCAACTTCATTTGTTCCATAATTTTTAATTGTTGCATATACATCATAACTTCCAGTATCACAAAATACTGCTGGAGAGTCTAAACGTTCAACTCCAACATCATTGGCTACTGCTCCAGCTACAAGATCAAACCCAAAATTATAAGTATTGGTTCTTCCACTATCTGGAACTGGTCTACCATAATTTCCATAAATTTGAGTTATAGCATTAGAGTAAGCCCCATTAACAGGAGATCCTCCCCCATAAAGAATTAATCCATTACTATTAACATCTTTTTGTGAGGTTTCAATAATTAAAGGTAAATTAGGGTCAAAAGCAAAGGAGTTATCCAACTCAAACTTAACCCAATCGTTTGGTTGAACAGATGCAGGAACCGTATATCTCGCAGAATACAATACGGTATCTAAACCGGTCTCCCATGTCGTGGAGGAAAGCCCATTAATATTAGCCTGCTTTAAGGCTATGGTAAATTCTAAATAATCTACAGGCACAGCCGGTTTCAAGGTTTGAAAATAAATTGCACTTATTTCCATATTATTAGGAACGGAGTTCCCGAAATCTCCAGGGAAGTATAGCCACTGAGAAACATACTCCGAATTTCTATTTCCCATATTAGGATCAGATAGTGGAATAAACTCTTGGGTTGGTTTTGTTGTGGGCGGTATTTCATAATAATATTGAGGTGTTGATTGCCCATATAGTTCAGAAAACTGGAAGAGAGTTAAAAATAATGCTAATCCTACAATTAGGAAGATGTTATTTTTGCTTATTTTTTGGAAGGTGTTGATTTTCATAGCATTTAATCTATTTTAATATTTTTTAACGTGGAAAGTTACAAAAAGTATAACTGCAAAGTTGTTAATATTTACTAACAATCCTACTTATTGCTATAAATAGTTTTTTGTAAATAATTTATTATTTAAAAAGACATCCTCTTAAAATAGATTTAGTAGGTTTAAAATTTTAATTTTATCCTCTACCTAATTTGACACAAAATGATTAACGAAAAATTTAATGCTAAAGGTGCCCCAGAAGCTGTTGGCTCATACCCTCATGCAAGAAAAGTAGGTAACTTTTTATTTTTATCTGGTGTAGGCCCACGCGAAAAGGGAACAAATAACATTCCAGGAGTTGAACTAGACCAAGAAGGAAATATTGTATCATACGATATTGAGAAACAATGTCTTTCTACTTTTAAAAATGTAAAAACTATTGTTGAAGAGGCGGGAGCAAAATGGGAAAATGTAGTTGATGTAACTGTTTTTTTAACAAATATGAAAGATGATTTTAAAACCTATAATCGATTATACGCAGATTTTTTTAAAGACAATCAACCTTGTAGAACAACTGTAGAAGTAAAAAGTCTTCCTACTCCAATTGCAATAGAATTAAAGGTAATAGCTATTTTTACTTAGGTTTTTAAAGCACCTATCTTTTATAAAAACTTTTATTTTGATACCAAAATGCACAGTTTTACCAAAAAAGTTATTGAAGCTAAGGCTTATTTTGGCTTTTATTGAAAAACATTTCTACAGTTAAAGGGTTCTGTAATATAGAATCAATATGAATTATAAAAAATCCTCTTTGTCTACCTTTAAAATAAGATATTTGTATTATCCATGGTAGTGAAATCGATGACAAAAAGTTATCAACATCTAAACTGTAACGACTGCAACATCAAGGGGATGTCTATTTTTTGCGATTTAGACAACCACCTACTTGATCTTATACAATCAAATAAAAGCTGTGATTTCTATAAAAAAGGTGAAGTCATCTTTAAAGAAGGCTCAATTTCTAGAGGACTTTTTTGTGTAAATAAAGGCAAGGTTCGTTTAGGTAGAATGGGTGCTAGTGGTAAAGAACAAATCCTTCGTTTTGCAACTGAAGGAGATATCATAGGATACAACTCTATGCTTAACGGCAAGCCCTTAAGTGTTACTGCTACCTGTCTTGAGGATTCCTCTATATGTTTTATCCCAGCTCGTCATTTTTTCCATTTGCTTAAAACAGACTCAAGTTTTAGTTTAAAAATTTTAGAACTTACTGCTCAAAATTGGGAAAATGCTTCAAGATTAATTACCAATATGGCTCAAAAAACAAGCTTAGAGCGTCTTGCAGAAATGCTACTTTGGTTAAAAGATACTTTTGGTTTAGATCAAGACGACTGCTTAGATGTTAAACTAAGTAGAGAAGAATTAGCCAATTTAGTTGGAACTGCTACTGAGGTTGTTATTCGCTTATTACGCGATTTAAAAAACAAAAAACTAATAGAGCTCCAAGGCAAAAAAATTAAATTAATAGATATTCATGGTCTTGTAGTTCTAGGGGACCTAATCGACTATTAAGTTTATAAACATTTTGTTCTTCCTCCATCAACAGGAATATTTATTCCATTTATATAAGATGCCGCTGGAGAGGCTAAAAATGCCGCTGCAGCTGCTACTTCTTCTGGCTGAGCAATTCGATTCATAGGAACCTGTGCTTCCATCATTTGCAACACTTCTTCTTTTGATTTTCCCGATTTTTTAGCATTGTTGGCAATAATTGAACTTAGCCTTTCTGTTGCTGTTGCGCCAGGCAGCACATTGTTAACTGTAATTCCATAAACACCTAGTTCATTTGCCATAGTTTTTGACCAATTCCCCATTGCAGCTCGTACAGTATTGGAAACACCCAAGCCATTTAAAGGTTGTTTTACTGAAGTAGAAATGATGTTAATAATTCGGCCATAACCGCTTTCAATCATACCTTCTTTAACGGCTTGAACAAGGGTGTGAGCACAAAGTAAATGCATAGAAAAAGCGGAAGAAAATTCTTCTATAGAAGCATCTATAATTGCTCCTCCTGAAGGACCTCCTGTGTTGTTAATTAAAATATTAATATTTCCTTTAATGGATCTTGCTGCCTGCTTTACAGTCTCTATTTTTGAAAAATCTGCTACTAAATAACTGTGGGATTGCCCCTCCTCTTTGTATAATTCTTCAACACAACTTTTCAATTTTTCCTCATTCCTTGCCATTAAAATTACGTTCGCTCCCATTCGTGCCAACTGTAGCGCAATTGCTTTGCCAATTCCAGCGGTTGACCCACATACCAATGCATTTTTCCCTTTTAAGTTAACATCCATAATATTTCAATTTGAAAGTCTGAAAAGTAAGCAATAATTTACTTTTTAACGTACGATGGCTTCTGTAATTAGATTTCTATAAGTTCTTATTAAACTTTATAAAATCAGATTATCTTACTAATTTAGAGGCTCATTAAAATCCTAAAACCATGGCTATACGAAGACCGTTCAATTTTAAACAATGGATTGAAGACAACCGACACTTATTAAAACCCCCAGTTGGCAATAAACAAGTTTATGAAAACGCAGACTTTATAATTATGGTTGTTGGTGGACCTAATGCACGAAAAGACTATCATTATAATGAAGGAGAAGAATTCTTTTATCAACTTGAAGGAGATATTATGGTAAAAATCCAAGAAGATGGTAAAGCCGTGGAAGTTCCTATCCGCGAAGGGGATATCTTTCTCTTACCTCCCAAAACCCCTCATTCACCAATACGACCCGCAAATTCTGTAGGTTTGGTAATTGAATACAAAAGAGAAGGCAATACAAAAGATGGATTGTTGTGGTTCTGCGATAATTGCAACCATAAGCTTTATGAGGAATACTTTCCACTCAATAGTATTGAAAAAGATTTCTTACCTGTATTTAAAAAATTCTACACTTCTGAAAAACATAGAACATGTGATAAATGTGGGACAATTATGGAGGCCGATAAAAGATTTATATAAATGATAGAAAATAATTTTTTAACTGTAGATATTCATACTCATATCTTACCAAAAGACATCCCTAATTTTAAAGAACAATTTGGCTATGGAGGGTTTATCAACCTAGATCATCATAAACCTTGTTGTGCAAGAATGATGATGGACGACAAATTTTTTAGGGAGGTGGAAGACAATTGCTGGGATGCGGAAGCTAGAATAAAAGAAAGTAATCAGCAAGCTGTAGATGTACAAGTATTATCTACTGTTCCTGTAATGTTTTCTTATTGGGCAAAACCTAAGGATACTTTAGAGGTTTCCAAATTTTTAAACGACCATATTGCGGGAATAGTTGCTGATTATCCCAAGCGATTTATAGGTTTGGGAACATTGCCCATGCAAGCACCCGATTTAGCTATTCAAGAATTAAAACGATGTAAAGATATAGGTTTAGTGGGAATTCAAATTGGGACACATATTAACGATTGGAATCTTGATGACCCTAATTTATTTCCAATTTTCGAAGCTTGTCAGGATTTAGATATGGCAATTTTTGTTCACCCTTGGGATATGATGGGCAAATCTAGGATGGAAAAATACTGGCTCCCATGGCTAGTGGGCATGCCTGCTGAAAGTTCGTTAGCCATTTGCTCTTTAATCTTTGGTGGAGTTTTTGAAAGGCTTCCAAACTTAAGATTTGCTTTTGCTCATGGTGGTGGATCCTTTCCTGCAACTATTGGAAGGGTTGAACATGGCTTTAATGTCCGACCTGACTTATGTGCTATAGATAACAAGGTGAATCCTAGAGATTATTTAGGAAAGTTTTATCTGGACTCCTTAGTACATGACCCTGAAGTTTTGGATTATATTATTAATTTAATGGGAGAAGATAAGATTGCGCTTGGAACAGATTACCCTTTCCCATTAGGGGAATTAGAACCTGGTAAGCTTATCTTAAGTATGGATTATTCGGATGAAAGAAAAGCAAAGCTATTAGGTCACAATGCCTTTGATTGGTTGAATCTTGATCGTAAAAACTATAAGGTAATATCTTAAAATAGCAAACATAAAAAAAGGGCACAAATCATGCCCTTTTATTTTCGATTACCTTTTTTTAGATGCTATAATCCAAAAGTAGTTTTTAGTTCCTCAACATAATTCAACTCTTCCCAAGGGAATAGCTTTACATTGACTTTAACTTCTTTTCCACCAGCAGAGGTGAAGGTTTTCTCCACTGTTTTTGTCTCTCTTCCCATATGTCCGTATGCAGCTGTTTCTCTATAAATAGGAGTACGTAAATTGAATCTTTGTTCAATTGCATAAGGACGCATATCAAAGATTTCTAATAATTTTTGAGCAATTTCCCCATCTGTTTCTTTCACTTTTGAAGAGCCATAAGTATTAACATATAATCCCATGGGTTCTGCAATTCCAATAGCATAAGCAACCTGAACTAATACTTCATCAGCTATTCCTGCAGCCACCATATTTTTTGCAATATGTCTTGTTGCATAAGCTGCCGAACGGTCAACTTTACTTGGGTCTTTTCCTGAAAAAGCTCCACCACCATGAGCTCCTTTACCTCCATAGGTGTCAACAATAATTTTTCTTCCTGTTAAACCCGTATCTCCATGTGGACCACCAATAACAAACTTACCCGTTGGGTTAACATAATATTTAATTTGATCGTTAAACAAATGTGCAACTTTAGGTAGTTTTGCTATTACTCTAGGCATTAAGATTTGTATTAAATCTTTTTTAATTTTAGCCAGCATAGCCTCATCGTCCTCATCAAAATCATCGTGTTGAGTAGAAATTACTATGGTGTCAATCCGAGCTGGTACATTATCGTGGTCGTATTCAATGGTTACTTGAGATTTCGAATCCGGTCTTAAATATTTTATTTCTTTATTTTCTCTACGAACAGCAGCTAGTTCCTTTAATATTATATGAGAAATTTCTAAGGGTAGCGGCATATAACTTTCCGTTTCATTCGTAGCATATCCAAACATCATCCCTTGGTCACCAGCTCCTTGTTCTTCTTTATTTTGTCTATCTACTCCCTGATTAATATCCGGAGATTGTTCATGAATAGCAGAAAGAACCCCGCAACTGTTTCCATCAAAACGATACTCTCCTTTATTATATCCGATTTTATTAATTACCTCTCTTGCTATTTCCTGTACATCCAAATAGGCTGTACTTTTTACCTCACCTGCTAAAACAACCTGACCTGTAGTTACTAACGTCTCACAAGCTACCTTTGAATTTTTATCAAAAGCAAGGAAATTATCTAAAAGAGTATCTGAAATTTGGTCTGCTATTTTATCTGGATGTCCCTCAGATACAGACTCTGATGTAAATAAATATGACATTTTCTAAAATTTTATAGCGGCTAAAGTAAGAATTAAAAAAATTAAATCTTTTCAGCCTGTTTTGTTAATTGTTTAAATATATCTTCAAGTTTGGTTTCTTCATTCTGAAGGCTCAAAATTGACAATCCTTCTGCCTCTGCCAACTTGAATAAATTATCTTGAACTTTA
Source organism: uncultured Flavobacteriales bacterium (assembly GCA_964552035.1). Classification (GTDB taxonomy): domain Bacteria; phylum Bacteroidota; class Bacteroidia; order Flavobacteriales_E; family Vicingaceae; genus CAZKFN01. The sequence continues at coordinate 14,839 of CAZKFN010000001.1, read as the reverse complement.
GCACCTTTTTTGGCCTCAATTCTATAAGTATTATCTTTAATCATACTAACAGATAAAACTTTGTCAATTGAAGTAATTTTCTTTCTAGAGACTTCTCCACTAAAATGAACCTTAAAAAAGTCATTCTCTGAAAATAATTTAGACATGTTTTCTGCTTTTTCATTGGCTACAATTTTTCCGTGATTAATAATAATCACTCGATCGCAAATTGCTTCCACCTCTTGCATTATATGCGTAGAAAGCATGACTGTTTTCTTTGCCCCTATGTTTTTAATCAACCCTCTAATCTCTTCCAACTGATTGACATCTAGGCCTGTCGTTGGTTCATCTAAAATTAGGACCTCTGGATCGTGCAATAAAGCTTGAGCTAGTCCTACCCTTTGTTTATATCCTTTTGAAAGTGCTCCAATTTTTTTATTTTGTTCCAATTCCAAACCCACTTGAGCAATAATTTCATCTATCTTTTTTCGCCAATTTTTTAACTTATAAACCCCACAGATAAAATGTAAATATTCTCGAACATACATGTCATAATATAAAGGGTTTTGCTCGGCGAGATAACCGATTTTCTTTTTGGCCTCAAGAGGAGAGAGCTGAACATCGATGTCACAAACTTTAACATAACCTTCATTAGGTGGTAAAAACCCAGTTATAATTTTCATCATAGTAGATTTTCCTGCTCCATTGGGTCCTAAAAAACCAACAATTTCACCGGGTTTAACTTCAAAACTAACCTTATCTAAGGCTTTTTGAGCTCCGTATATTTTGCTGACATTTTCTACTAAAATCGACATAAAAATTAGAGTACTTTAATGACGTGCGAATTTACTAATTTTAGATGTTTTAAATTGTATGAATGTTAGAAGGAATTATAGTTAAGTCAACCGGAAGTTGGTACGAGATAGAAACAGCAGATAAAAAGCGTTTAAGGGCAAGGCTTAAGGGCAAATTTCGCATACAGGGTATAAAAAGCACTAATCCTCTAGCTGTAGGGGATAAGGTTATTTTCAAAAAAACTGGTGATGAGGGAGTTATCCAACAAATACTTCCCAGAAAGAATTATATCATTCGCCGCTCTATCAACCTTTCCAAACAAGTTCAAATTATTGCTGCTAATATCGACCAGCTTTTTCTTTTTATCACTCTAAAAAATCCGCAAACTCTTTTAGGTTTTGTAGATAGATTTCTTGTTGGTGCCGAAGCTTATCGTATCCCTACCATTTTATTGTACAACAAAATTGATGAGCTTATCAGTGAAGAAGATAAAACAATGCTTAAAGACTGGAAAATGATTTATGATAAAACACCTTATGAACAAATTGAAGTAAGTGCTGCCACAGGGTTTGGAGTTGAGAGAGTAAAGGAAAAGATGAAAGGGAAAATCTCTATTTTTGGCGGTCATTCCGGAGTGGGAAAAAGCACTTTAATCAATGCTATTGCCCCTGGATTAAGCTTAGCTACAGCACCAACCTCTGATTATCATAAAACGGGGAGACATACCACTACTTTTGCAGAAATGTTTCACCTAGATTTCGGTGCTGATATTATAGACACTCCAGGAATTAAAGGTTTTGGAAATGTAGATTTTGATAAGGCACATTTAGCGCATTATTTCCCCGAGATGCGCAATAAAATGAACGAATGTAGATTTAATAATTGCGTTCATATCAACGAACCAGGATGTGCTATTAAAGAAGCTGTTATTAATGATGAAATCTCTGAAAGTAGGTATTTTAATTACCTGTCGATATACGAAGAAGATGATAGTGAAACATTTAGATCAAAAGGGTATTAAAATATATTATTTATGCGATTAATTATTCAAAGAGTAAAAGAAGCAAAAGTTGAAGTCGATACAAAGGTAATTGGAGAAATTAAAACGGGGTTTTTGATTTTAATTGGAGTGGAGGATGCTGACAATAAGGAGGATGTGGAGTGGCTTGCTAAAAAAGTTTCTACATTAAGAATTTTTAATGATGAAAATGGACATATGAATTTAGCTTTAAATGTCGTTGATGGAGATGTGCTAGTAGTAAGTCAATTTACTTTGCATGCTTCTACCAAAAAGGGCAATCGTCCTTCTTTTATTAAAGCTGCTCAACCAACACATGCAGAAGAACTTTACGAACTTTTTAAACTTCAGCTATCTGCTCTTATTGGAAAAAATGTAGAATCTGGAAAATTTGGAGCCGATATGCAAGTGAGCCTTATCAACGATGGCCCTGTCACTATTTTTATAGATTCAAAAAATAGAGAATAAAAATGACCTTAAAAGAAGTACAAAAAACAATAGACGATTGGATAAAAAACCATGGCGTTCGATATTTTGACGAGCTTACTAATTTAGCCCAACTTACGGAGGAAGTTGGAGAAGTAGCACGAATTATTTCCAGAAGATATGGGGAGCAATCTGAAAAGGAAAGCGATAAAAAATTAGACTTAGGAGATGAGTTAGCAGATGTATTATTTGTACTTATTTGTTTGGCCAATCAAACCGGGGTTGACCTAGAAGACGCTCTAAAAAAGAATATTTTAAAAAAAACAACAAGAGATCATAAGAGGCATAAAGAAAATGATAAATTAAAATAAATAACAAGTAGAGTTTTCCTTATTAAGAACGCAAATAAAACCTTACCTTTGTTAATGAAATGGGGTGCTTGTTAATTTTACAGGCTGAGATGATACCCTAGCATATCTATGCTATACCTGATCCAGATAATACTGGCGTAGGGAACGTATAATGCTGTATTTACAGCCTTATTTTTCACTCCAACTCCATTTCCTGAATAAATTGAATAGAAGTGAAATGGATTCTCTAAATCATCTTAGTTGGTTACAGCTAATAGGTACTGTTTTTGGTGTCTCACAGGTGTTGCTGGCACGACAAAATAACATCAACAACTATCTTTTTGGTATTGTTGGTATTTTAATTAGCATCTACGTTCGCTATAGCTCCAAACTCTATGGAGATATCTTATTGGATCTTTATTATCTTGTGATGAGTATCTATGGTTGGTTTTTCTGGAAGTATGGGAAAGACCATAAACAAGCTCCTATTTCTTATTCTACCAAAAACGATTATCAAAAAGCAATCGGAATTGTAATAGTTTGTTTTGGTTCAATGGTTTATTGGCTAAGCCATCATACTGATACAGATGTGCCTGTTTGGGATGCTGTTCTTTGTGCTTTTGCTTGGGCAGGAATGTGGTTAATGGCTAAAAGAAAAATTGAAAACTGGATCTTTCTAAATATCAGCAATTTAATTGCTATCCCTTTACTTATCTATAAAGGCCTATATATTTATTCAGGCTTAACGCTCTTCTTGTTTATCGTTGCTATTTCTGGTTATATCAAATGGAAAAAAATAATTGAAAATGAAAAGGATTATTCAACAACTTAGAAGTCAGTGCTTTAATGCCAAAGTCTTGCCAAATGAAACTTTAGATTGGATAAAAGAAAATAATCTATGGAATTTGTGGGTCCCTAAAGAATTCGGTGGTTTAGAAAATACCTTTAGCCAAGGTTTAAAAAAATTACAATCTCTTGCTCAAATTGACGGAAGTCTTGGATGGACGGTTACTCTTTGTAGCGGAGCAAATTATTTTATAGGCAACTTAAAAAAGGAAACTGCAAAAGCTATTTTTACTTCAAAAGGTACTTGTTTAGGAGGTAGTGGTGGAGTTTTTGGAATTGCAGAGAAAATTGTGCATGACTATAAAGTCTCTGGACAATGGCATTATGCTACAGGAGCTCCTTATTTAACTCATTTTACTTTAAATGCCAAGATAATTGAAAATGGAAAAGTTTTAAAAAACAAAGATGGAAATCCAACAATCCGTTCTTTTATTTTACCCCGTGAAAAGGTCAAAATTATTGAAGATTGGAATACTATGGGATTAATTGCCACAGCAACGCACTCTTTTGATGTTCCAGAAGTTTTAGTAAATGAAAAATATAGTTTCACCTATAACAAAGCCTTTATAAATCAAGTTATTTTTAAAATCCCTTTTGTAGTTTTTGCAGACTTAACTCTTTGGGTGAATTATATTGGAATGGGAGAACATTTTTTAGAAGAAGCTGAAGTATTTTTAAATCAAAAAAGTCTATCCCTACTAGCTGAACTTTTACAAAATTCGAATTATCAAATTTATTCCTTTGCTCAAGAGGTAGAATCTAAAATAAAAAATAATTCATCTGTAGCTGAGGAATTGGTTTTTAATATTCATCAAACTGCAAGCAAGTCTGTTCGGGAATTAGCTGCTGCTATCATTTCAGTATATCCTTTTTTAGGAATAAAAGCCAGTAGAAAGAGCCATCAACTCAATCAAATATTTAGGGATTACTTTACGGCTACTCAACACCATAACTTTGTTGAGCGCAAAAGTGAATCTCTATAAAAAACTTAAAAATCCTATTTATAATTTTAAAAATGACTCAGAAGCTATCTTTAGGTTAAAGTGGGATATTACTATGCTTTTTCTTCGGTAATGTGGCCACTTTATTTTCCAACATTTTAAATGCTTTGATTAACTTTTCTCTAGTTTGATCTGGTCGAATTACCTCATCTACATAACCTCTTGCTGCTGCATTGTATGGATTAGCAAACATTTCGGCATATTCTTTTTCCTTTTCTTGGTGCTTAGCAACCGGATCATCAGCTTCTTGAATTTCTCTTTTAAAGATAATTTCAGCTGCTCCTTTAGCTCCCATAACTGCGATTTCAGCAGAAGGCCAAGCAAAGTTCATGTCGGCACCAATATGTTTAGAGTTCATCACATCATAAGCTCCACCATAAGCTTTTCTAGTAATTACAGTTACCCTAGGAACAGTTGCCTCAGAAAAAGCAAACAACAATTTAGCCCCATTGCTAATAATTCCATTCCACTCTTGGTCTGTACCGGGTAAAAATCCTGGAACATCTTCAAATACTAAAAGAGGAATATTAAAAGCATCGCAAAAGCGTACAAATCTTGCAGCTTTTCTAGAACTATTAATATCTAAAACCCCAGCTAAAAAAGCCGGCTGATTGGCTACAATACCAATAGATCGACCTGCTAGATGTGCAAAACCCACTACAATATTTTCTGCAAAATCTTTGTGTACTTCATAAAAGGAATCTGCATCTACTGTTCCGTTAATCACATCTCGAATATCATAAGGTTGATTGGGATTGCTAGGAATGATGTCATTTAAGAGCTCTCTACTTTCATTTGAAGGGGTATAATCCATTGTAGGAGCATCTTCCTCACAGTTTTGTGGGATGTATGATAAGAGTTTTTTTATGCCGTTAATACATGCGATTTCATTGGCATAAGTAAAGTGGGTTACTCCAGATTTTGTCGCATGGGTAGAAGCCCCTCCCAATTCTTCTGAAGAAACTTCTTCATGGGTAACCGTTTTTACTACGTTTGGTCCAGTTACAAACATGTATGAGGTGTTTTCTACCATCATGATAAAATCGGTCAAAGCGGGAGAATAAACAGCTCCCCCCGCACAGGGGCCCATAACAGCAGAAAGCTGTGGTATAACTCCACTTGCTAGGGTATTTCTATAAAAAATATCTGCATAACCCCCAAGAGAAACCACTCCTTCTTGAATTCTAGCCCCACCTGAATCATTTAATCCAATTAAAGGTGCTCCATTTTGAACTGCCAAATCCATGATTTTTACAATTTTTTCAGCATGAGCCTCTGCAAGAGACCCTCCCATTACCGTAAAATCTTGTGCAAAAACATAAGTTAACCTCCCGTTAATTGTACCATAGCCAGTTACCACTCCATCGCCTAGAGGTTTGTTTCTATCCAATCCAAAATTGCTGCTTCTATGGGTGACAAACATTCCAATTTCTTCAAAAGAATTTTCATCCATTAAGAAATGAATTCTTTCTCTAGCTGTTAATTTCTTTTTGGCATGTTGTGCCTCAATTCGCTTCTCACCTCCGCCTAACTTGGCTCCTTCAATCCTTTTGTTAAGGTCATCTATCTTGTTCTGCATGTATTATTATTTAAAAAGTAAAAGTAAAAAATTACTAAGGCATTAGGAAGAAAATAGCCCTAAAGATTAGGACTTATATATTGCGTGCGTAAATTTACGACTTTACAAAATAACTAAAGAGTCAAAACTATGCGTATAGAAAGAATATTCGAGAATAATGAAAAATGGATAGCTGACAAATTAAAATTAAATAAAGAATATTTTCATGAACTTTCCCAAGGGCAAACGCCTGAAATTTTATATATAGGATGTTCAGACAGTAGAGTAACAGCTGAAGAATTAATGGGAGCCGCCCCAGGAGAAGTTTTTGTTCATAGAAACATTTCCAACATGGTCTCCAATTTAGACTTAAGCTCAGCTTCCGTAATTAACTATGCAGTTGAACAACTAAAAGTAAAGCATGTCGTGATTTGTGGACATTACTATTGTGGAGGTGTTAAAGCTGCTATGGGCTCACAAAATCTTGGAATACTCAATCCATGGTTAAGAAACATTAGGGATGTTTATCGATTTAACATGGAGGAGCTGGATGCCATTGAAGATGAAGAAGCAAGGTATAAGCGCTTAGTTGAATTGAATGTAGAACAACAATGTTTAAACACTCTTAAAAAGGCTGAGGTTCAAATTGGATATAAGGAATGGGGATTAAGAGTTCATGGTTGGGTTTTTGACATTCACAGTGGTAAAATCATAGATTTAAAAGTAAAAGACAAAGAGATTTTAGAAAAAATTAAACGCGTTTACCACATCGAGTGATATACTTATAAATGATTCCTACTTTTTAGGAGTTTATTCTTCTAAAGCTGCTGCAATTTCATCTGTCATTTCCATATCGTGGAAGACGTTGTTTACATCATCGTCATCCTCAAACTTCTCTATGATGTTCAATACCTTTTTAGCATCTTCTAGGTCTAATGTTTTTGTTAACTTAGGAATCCGTTGTAATTCTTGACTTTCAGCTTCTATTCCAAGTTCTTCTAATTTTTTCTGCATCTCCCCAAAATCTTCATAAGAAGTATAGATGGTTACAAAGTCATCTTCTCTTTCTACTTCCTCAGCTCCCCCGTCAATTAACTCCATTTCAAATTCATCCATATCCCTGCCTACGAGGATTTCAACAGGAATAGCAAAAACTCCCTTGCGATCAAATAAAAACTCTAAGGATCCATTAGTTCCTAAATTTCCTCCATTTTTACTAAAAATAGCACGAATATTAGAAACTGTACGGTTAATATTATCTGTAGTTGCTTCAACAAATAAGGCAATACCTCCTGGCCCATAACCCTCATAGCTTACCTCCTGATAATTTTCACTGTCTTTATCCGAAGCTTTTTTAATTGCCCTGTTAATATTATCCTTGGGCATATTTACACCTCTAGCATTTGCAACAGCTAAACGCAATCTAGGATTGGCATCAGGGTCCGGACTTCCTCCTTCTTTAATTGCAATGGATATTTCCTTTATAATTTTAGTAAAAATCTTTCCTCGTTTAGCATCTTGAGCGCCTTTTTTACGCTTAATATTATTCCACTTACTATGTCCAGCCATATTTCAAATATTTTTACAAAAATAAGAAAGCTTATTGAAAAGCCATAAAAGTACAAGCCTTAGCCAACTGTATTTTGAAATTTTTCTAAAAAGGAATTAAAGATACGCCTATAGTAAAAGGATATAACTCTGGGCCTTTGTCCTTTTTAAAAAGTGGTGTTAGGCTATAATTGGCATAAAAAGTAAGATTAGAATAACCTATTCTAGCATGAGCATTTAAACGAAAGGGATTTAAATTAAAATTGGTACGCTCTTTAGTAGTGAAATTTTGACCATCTAATCTAAATTTTTGCTTTGTTTTTCCATCAAATACATAGGTTGCCATTCCTCCTACAGCTAAATGGAAAGATTTTTTAGAAGTTCTTCCTAGGTTAGTTTCCAATAAGATAGGAAGGTTAAAAGCTATGGTTTTAAATTTATTCTTTTTGATACTCCTAGCACTATCAACCACTCCAATTGTCGCGTTGGTATCAGCGGCAGAAGTTATGCTAAAGTCTCTAGACAAATCGTAATTATTAAACCCCATTCCCAAGCCTGTTAAAATTCCAAAATGCTGTTTAGCAATAGGAATATAAAACTCTAAAAAGTTGATATTTAGTTCAACGGATTTGATATAATTTAAATCCATAAAACGATCTTCATCTGCTAAGCGAACACTATTAGAAGCATTTAAATATCCATTGATACCCAAATCAATTCCAGCGAAATGATTTAATCTTTTGTTCTTTTGTTTTAATTTAGTTTCTGTTCTTTTAGAATTGTCACTTTCATCTGTTGGGCTGACTACAATAATTTTACTATTCCCCCATTTAAAAACGGTTGAGTCTTTATGGGTTGTAGCTATTATTTCTTCTTCTTGTGCATTAATTAATGGACTTAATAGCAATAGAGCTATTATTATCAGCAGGCGTTTCATAATTTTTTATTTTTCCTCTTATTATTTGCGAAGGTAAGACATTGAAGTGAAATACGATTTATGTTTTATAAAACTCTATCTTTTTTTATACTTCTTTATCCTTCTTTTTAATTAATCTATTCCATGATTTTATTCCAAAATACCAAGGAATGGCAACTAATACGCCAAGGATAACTGCTTTTAAGAAGGTGTATGTATTTAAGGCTGCGTCAAAAACAAATAAATCTGTAATTAATGTAACCGCCACAAAAATGAGTGTAAAAATGATGGTACTTTCTCTTACACTTTGTTTGGAATGAATCTCTTTTTTAGGTTTATCCATGATTAGAATTTGCTAATAAAAGTAAACAAAAAACCTTGTCTTTTAGAGTTTTATTCTAATTTTAGACAAGGCTTTTAAGGTTTTAATAATTTTATTAAAGCTATTCTGCTAATACGATAATTTTATTGTGATTTACTTCTACCACACCACTTTTAATATCAAAAAAGTGGGTTTGAAGGGTTTCATCAATCAGCTTAATTTTTCCTGTTGTTAGTGTTGCCACCATAGGAGCGTGATTGTTTAGGATACCAAAGCTCCCATCAGTTCCAGGAAAGGTAGCAGATTCTATTTCTCCACTATAAATGGTTTTATCTGGTGTTACAATATCAATTAGCATATCGATTTATTTTTAAACCTATTTTTTAGCATCAGCTAACATTTTTTCACCTGCTTCAATTGCTTCTTCAATAGTTCCTTTTAAGTTAAATGCCGCCTCTGGATATTGGTCAACTTCACCATCCATTATCATGTTAAAGCCTTTAATAGTATCCTCAATATCTACTAATACCCCAGGAGTCCCTGTGAATTGTTCAGCAACGTGGAAAGGCTGAGATAAGAAGCGCTGAACACGACGTGCTCTATGAACTACTAATTTATCTTCTTCTGATAATTCATCCATACCTAAAATGGCGATAATATCTTGAAGTTCTTTATAACGCTGTAAAATTTCTTTTACTTTTTGTGCAGTTTCATAATGTTCTTTTCCTACAATTTCAGGAGTTAGAATTCTTGAAGTAGAATCTAAGGGATCCACAGCAGGATAAATTCCTAATTCTGCAATTTTTCTAGACAATACTGTAGTTGCATCTAGGTGAGCAAAAGTTGTAGCTGGGGCAGGGTCAGTTAAATCATCCGCAGGAACATAAACTGCCTGTACAGATGTAATAGAACCTTTCTTTGTAGAAGTAATTCTTTCCTGCATCGCACCCATTTCTGTAGCTAATGTAGGCTGATATCCTACCGCAGAAGGCATACGTCCAAGAAGTGCAGATACTTCGGAACCAGCTTGAGTAAAACGGAAAATATTATCGATAAAGAAAAGAATATCTTTTCCTTGACCATCCCCTTCATCATCATCGCGGAAATGCTCTGCTAATGTCAAACCAGAAAGTGCTACTCTAGCTCTAGCTCCTGGAGGCTCATTCATTTGCCCAAACACAAAAGATGCTTTAGACTCTTTTAACTCTTCTTTATCTACAACAGATAAATCCCAGCCCCCCTTTTCCATAGACTCCATGAATTTATCGCCATATCTAACAATTCCTGCTTCAAGCATTTCACGCATCAAGTCGTTCCCCTCACGAGTACGCTCTCCAACTCCAGCAAATACTGAGAGTCCTCCGTGCCCTTTAGCAATATTGTTAATCAACTCTTGGATTAATACAGTTTTACCTACTCCAGCACCACCGAATAATCCAATTTTACCTCCTTTTGCATAAGGCTCAATCAGGTCAATTACTTTAATTCCTGTAAAAAGAACCTCAGTTGCAGTTGATAAATCCTCAAACTTTGGCGGTTCTCTATGAATTGATGAGCCATTTTCTTTTGGCAAATTGCCAATTCCATCAATAGCATCACCTACTACATTAAATAAACGACCTTTTATATCTTCGCCTATAGGCATTTTAATAGGGCCTCCAGTTACTGTAACCTCAGCACCTCTTTGAAGTCCTTCCGTAGAATCCATGGAAATGGTTCTAACGATATCCTCTCCAATATGGGCTTGAATTTCTAAAATAACTTTCTCCCCATTAGGTTTTGTTACCTCAAGGGCATCTAAAATGGCAGGAAGTCTGCCGGTTGCACTTTCAAAACTCACGTCCACAACAGGACCGATGACTTGTGTGATTTTTCCAGAAGTTGTTGACATTTCTTACGAATTAGATAAATAAATCTTGTCCAAATTTCGGCTGCAAAAGTAAGATATTTTTCCCTTTAAAAGAAGTAAGCCCCGCTTTTTTTATTTTACTAATTTTGAAGCAGCTGGATAAGCTATGTAAAAAGAACTTTAAAAATAAAACTTAGTGAAAATATATCAAGGGATTGAGCAATTCAAAAAACTAGAAAAAGCTGTAGTTACCACTGGAACTTTTGATGGTGTTCACATAGGACATAGAACCATATTGAATCGCGTAAATGAGTTGGCAAAAAAGATAAAAGGTGAAAGCGTTTTGCTTACTTTTCATCCCCATCCTCGTACAGTTCTACAAAAAGATGCAGATATGAAACTGCTTAATACCATTGAAGAAAAGACGAAATTGTTAGAAAAATCGGGAATAAACCACCTTATTATTCATCCTTTTACAATGGAATTTTCAAGAACCTCTTCCCTTGCTTATGTACGCGATATTTTGGTTAACCAAATTGGCACAAAAAAGCTAGTCATCGGATATGATCACCATTTTGGAAGAAATAGAAGGGGTGGTTTTGAACACCTTAAAGAATATGGCCCTCTCTATGGGTTTGAAGTAGAGGAAATCCCTGCTCAAGAAATTGATAATGTAAACATTAGTTCTACTAAAATACGCAAAGCACTGATAGAAGGGGACGTTAAAACTGCAAATACTTACCTTGGTCATGCATTCCAATTAACCGGAGAGGTGGTTCATGGAAATAAAATTGGTCGTGAATTGGGATACCCTACTGCTAATGTTGCTATAAAAGACCCTCATAAGCTTATTCCTGCTGAAGGAGTTTATGCTGTAAACATTAACATTCAAGAAAAAACCTATAATGGAATGCTGAGTATTGGAAGAAGACCTACTATTTATCCCATTAACGGCAAACAAACCATTGAAGTGAATATTTTTGATTTTAATGAAGATATTTATGGAGAAACCATTGAACTCCTACTCATCGATAGAATAAGAGATGAAAAAAAGTTCGATAATAAAGAAAAACTCATTGAAGAAATGCAAAAAGATAAAGTAAGATGCGAGCGAATTTTACTACATTAATTTTAGGTTTATTCTTTCTAACTCTCACTCCTGATCTTTCTGCTCAAGAGCCTGGGGACTTTGACTATGTCTATACTTCCCTATCTCAGGCCATAGAAAACCCCGATTGGGTATATCATTTAGATTTAAGTAAAAAAAGATTAAATGATTTCCCAAAAGAAATAAAAAATTTTGAGCATCTCATCACTTTGGATTTAAGTAGAAATAAAATTTCACAGCTCCCTATTTTTATTGGGGAATTAAGCAAACTAGAAGAATTGTATCTCTCAAAAAATAAATTTTCTTTTCTTCCTCCTCAAATTAAAAACCTAAAGAATTTAAAAATTCTAGATATTAGCAAAAATAAAGTTAGACAGTTAGCTGATGAAATTGGAGAACTTGAAGCCTTGATAGAGTTAAATGCTTCTAATAATGACCTTGAAAAGATTCCTCCAACCATTGAAAAACTAACGCAGCTTCAACTGCTTAACCTTAGAAGCAATTTAATTCAGCAAGACGTTGAGCAAAAACTTAAAAAATGGCTGCCAAAAACAAATATCCACTTTACTTCTTATTGTGAATGTAGGTTTTAATTCATTATTAAGAATTGAGTGAAGCTGCTTAACTCTTAAACAATTCAACTACCTTTATACCCTCTATAAATAGCTTTTGAATTTTTTGATAGTATGACAATTAACTTCAGTAACCATGAGACTCCTTTAGAAGACTTACCTCAATTTGAAAAGGTAAATTTCAATGCCGTTTCTTCCAAACTTCTTTATAAGTCAATTTTTAGAATGTTCATTTGGATATTAGCAATCCTAACAGCTAGCCTTGTTTTTCAAGACGAACTTATTGAAACAGGGGAGCTTACACTTATACTTAGCCTAATATCCTTCTTTTTCATCATCAACTTTATAGATATTATACTAAGGCAAAAATTTTATGGTTTTGCACTTAGAGAAAAGGATATTCTTTTTAGAAAGGGATACATCATGAAAAAAATAATTGTTATTCCCTTTAATCGCATTCAACATCTTTCGGTTTCTATTTCTTTTTTAGATAAATTTTTTGGAATTTCTTCTCTTCAAATATATACTGCTGGAGGTAATAGAAGTGATATGAATATCCCTGGACTTTTTCCAGATGTGGCTCAAAACCTAAAAAACGCCATTTCATCAAAAGTTACTCAAGATGAGCCAGAAACCATTTAGTCAAGCTCAGCAACAATCCATAGTAGGCGTTCTCCTTATATTCTCTAAGTTGACCTATAAATTTGCTAGAGGGTTATGGCCCTTGCTCTTTGTTCTTTTTATGAATGGGTTCTCTTTTAAAAAGCTTATTTATAGCCTTATAGGGTTTTTGCTTTTTATAACTCTTGGTTTGATTTATAGTTATATCTATTATTTAAAATTCCAATTTCATATCAATTATAAAGAAAAGGAATTTGTTTTAGTTAAGGGTGTTTTCTCTACTCAAACTACGACAATACCCTTTGATAAAATACAACAAGTAGATTTAGAACGAAGTGTTTTACAAAGGTTAATAGGTGTATATAGTATAATTATTGATACTGCTGGAAGCTCTGCTAATGAGATTGAAATCAGCGCATTAAGTCAGGTAGATGCCAATCAATTGGCCCTTATTTTAACCAAAGCGAAAGAAGAAGCTCTTTCGCACAATGAAGATGGGAAAATAAAAGGAGAGGAAGAACAAATTATAGCAAAGGATGCTGCCTGGACGTATAAACTTAGTGTCTTAAATCTCTTAAAAGTTGGATTAACAAAAAATTTCTTGAGGGGATTAGCTATTATGTTGGCCTTTGTTCTTTCAGCTTATTCTCAAATTACTTCCTTTTTTGATGAAACCCTTGAGGGATATTTTAACGAGCAATTCTACCCTCAAATTGAACCTGGTTCATACAGTGTAATGATGCTTGTTTTTATCGTCATTGCTCTAATTGTATTTAGCATTATTACAACTGTTATAGGAACATTTATCAAATATTTTAGACTTAAAATCCAACAAACTACCAGTCGCATAGAAATTGAAATGGGTTTGAGAACTAATACTAAAGTTTCCTTTCAAGCTCGGCGTTTGCAGCGTCTCAAAATTTCTACTAACCCCATCCATAAAAGATTAAACATATACCAGGCTTATTTTTCTTTAGCTAGTAGTGATGATAGCTTAGGGAAAAGCCAAATTGCTGTGCCGGGATTAAATCCTGAAACCATTGAAAAAATTAAATTGTTCCTTTATGGGAACTCGTCTTTTGAAACTAATAAAACATACAGACCCCACCGTGCTTGGTTTAACAGAAGGGTTATTTTTAGCACTGTTCCAATTTTAGGCTTATGGTTGTTTAATTTTTTTGGTAATAACCTAGCGCTATGGACGGGATTGCTTACTTTTTCTTTGATTTATTTATTGCTAGTAATTCCCTATCAATATTTTCTTTTTAAACGCTTTCACATCAACATCTCCGATGACTTTTTAAATATTAACAGCGGATTTTGGAATAAGAAAAGTGAATTTATAGAATTATATAAAATGGAAGGACTGAGTATTAAACAACCCTTTTGGTATCGCGGTAGAAAACTTTATAACATCATTTTTCATACCGCTGGAGGCGATATTTTTGTTCGTGCAATTCCTTCTTATTTCCTAAAAGAAATCAACTTCTTTTTATATAAAATTGAAAGCAGCCAAAAGGCTTGGATGTGATTGATTTATTAAATGGAGAAATAGAGGATAGAACACGGACACTTCAACTGTTGCTCCTTGGGGCTAACGCAAATCAAGCAGATGAGCTTAGTGTAGATTAGTAGGTTTTTTTCAGTTCTTATTTTCTTTCTAAAAGCTGATAATATCGGGACTTCGATACAATTTTAACTTCGTTATAATCACTCAGCTACCTTCATATTGGTTAAACTTGTTTTTCTGATTTTTTGGTTCTTTGGCATTTATGCTGAGTTTGCCGAAGCATCAAGCAAAAAGAGCATGAATAAAAGAATTAAAACCAATAAAATACCTTGTCTTTTTAATATTCATTCTTTTTTTCCATCGATGAAAAAAAGAAGCAAAAAAAATCTAGTGCGTATATTTTTACTTGAAAATACTCCT